>CAILTZ010000802.1 GCA_903837255.1 uncultured Pirellula sp.
CACCGAGTGAGCCGTGCCGTGGATCAAGACAAACAAGTCCCTCCGAAACCCCATGGCCAAGCCTCAGGACTGATCCTGGGCTTTGACCCCGGTTTGTCCATCACCGGATACGGGATTATCACGATCAAAAACCAGCAGCCCGAGTTGGTCGAAGCTGGCATCCTCAAGATGCGTCGCGACCGAACGCTAGCAGAAAGGCTCAAAGAGCTGCATGATGGGGTCACCGAGATCCTCGGCTCGTTTCCGATTGCCGCCATCGCGATCGAACAGCTATACTCCCATTACGAGCGACCTCGGACCGCCATCCTCATGGGACATGCACGGGGCGTGCTATGCTTGGCAGCCGCCACTGCAAACCTCGCCGTGCATTCCTACGAAGCGACCAAGGTCAAGCGGATGCTTACCGGAAACGGTCGGGCTCCCAAGGATCAAATGCAACATGCGATCCGCTTGCAACTTCGCCTGAAAGAGCCTCCCGACCCACCCGACGTCGCTGATGCTCTGGCCATCGCACTTTGCCACTACTTCTTTACCAAGCAACATCCACAACTCATCGAACAAGACCGCAGGAAGAAACCTTGATAACCAAGATCTTTGGCCAATTGCTCTCTCTGGATAATGACTCCGCAACATTGGTCGTAGCGCCCTTTGAATACGAGATCTCGATTCCTGAATTCACCCGCCGACAACTGCAAGGCAAAATCGGCGAAACGATCTCGCTTCACACGATCCATTACATCGAGGGGAACGCAGCCCAAGGTAGTCGGCTGACCCCAAAACTCGTCGGTTTCCTGACAACTGCCGAGCGGGATTTCTTTGAACTGTTTTGTTCGGTCGACGGCGTCGGTGTCAAGAAAGCTCTTCGAGCCATGACCAAGCCCGTCCAAGACACGGCGGTTCTGATCGAGCAGCAAGATGCCAAAGGATTATCGAGTCTGCCAGGGGTTGGTCCTGCCACCGCTGAGAAAATCATCGCGACCTTGCGTCGCAAAATGCCAAGATTCGCCCTACTGGTACGTCAAGAAGCCCCCGGAGTCGAACCGCAAACCACAGGGGTCGTCGAGGAGACATTCCAAGCCCTCTTGGTGCTCGGGCACTCCGAGGCGGACGCGAAACGTTTGATCGACCAAGCCTTGGCAGCAGGAAAAAAATTCAAAGACTCCGAGTCGATGATCCACGCTATTTACCAACGTCAAACCGGACAGACGGACTGATCGGATGCTGAGTTATCTACCCTTGGTCGTATTGCTGCTAGTTCTGCTCCTTGCGATCGTCGTCGCCGTGCACCCTAAATCGCGCACCTACGGCTTTGCATCGTGGGTCGTTGCTGCGGTCCTGGCTGGTCTGATCTATCCCAATCTATACCTCGATAACCTTCCGTCCGACTATTCTCAGTTCCTCAATCTCCTGCTCCAAATCGCCATGTTTGGAATGGGAGCCACTCTGATGGTCGAGGATTTTCAACGCATCTTGAGAATGCCCAAAGCCGTCTTCATCGGTGCGGCGCTGCAGTTTTCCATCATGCCATTTCTGGGATGGAGCCTCTCGAAGGCTCTCAGGCTGCCCCCTGAACTTACTCTCGGAATGGTCCTCTTGGGAGCTAGCCCCGGAGGGATCTCCTCGAACGTCATCACTTATCTTGCCAAAGGCAACGTCGCATTGTCGGTCACCATGACCGCTGTATCCACATTGCTTGCACCGGTCATGACCCCCCTGATGGTCTATCTCTACGCGCGAGAAACAGTCGATGTCGACTACTTCAAGATGTTCTTGAGCATCATCAACACGGTCGTCGTCCCGGTGGCTCTGGGATTGATCGTCAATATCATGCTCAGGAGATTCAAAATCGATGCTGCTCGGGCCGAGAAGTTTTTGGCCCTGATTTCGATGGTCGCCATCTGCGGCATCTGCGGATTGATCGCGGCCAAAAGCCAAGGCCAAATCGTCCAGGTTGGTGCTTGGCTCTTGGTCGGTGTGATCTTTCACAACCTGCTTGGCTATCTGCTAGGCTACTGGGGCAGTCGCCTCTCGGGGCTCGATATCCGCGACAGTCGAACCGTAGCGATCGAAGTCGGTTTGCAAAACGGCGGCATGGCGGCAAACCTAGCGGTCGATGTTCTCAAAAACACATCGGCGGCCATCGCCCCGGCTCTTTTCGCCCCGGTCATGAATGTCAGCGGCTCGATCTTGGCGTCCATCTGGGCTCAGAACCCATCGCCCGATAGCCAAAGACCGAGCATCGCTCGAGAGCCCGAGTAAAATTCCTCAGCGTAATTCTCGGTGGATCACCGGCGACTTATAATAGTCCCCGTCGAATTTGCACCATCAAGAGGCAAATTCAAGTTCACTTGCCTGACATGTATCCTGATTTTCTGGAGAGAAATTTTGTCATTCCATCATTCTTTTCGGGTCCTTTCCGTTTGCCTTTGGCTTGGAGTTGCGAGCGCCTCGGCTTTGGCGCAGCAATCCCAAGCCCCCAATGCGAGTCCACAAACCACGGTTTATTTGGGCGGCGAGATTCTAACGATGCGAGGCATGTCGCCCGAGTATGTGGAAAGTCTAGCAGTCAAGGACGGGAAGATTCTCTTTGCTGGCCCGCTTGCTGAGTCCAAGAAACTCGCAGGTGAGAGTGCTCTGACTATCGATCTTGGGGGCAAGACTCTTTTACCAGGATTCATCGATACCCACGGGCATTTCGTTTACTTTGGCAAAAACCTGGTCGATGCGAATCTATTTAACTGTGCCGACATTGCTGAGCTTATCGCCCGGATGAGAAAACAGGTTGACCGGACCCCCGAGGGGGCATGGATCGTGGGCTTTGGCTACCAAGCTCGATCGATGAAGGAAGGGCGACCACCCACGAGCGAAGAACTCGATCTGATCTCTGCGGATCGGCCGGTCATGGTCGTCGATTCCTCCGGTCACCTCGGTGCCGCCAATTCAGCAGCCTTCAAGGCTGCTGGGATCAGCGCCGAGAGCCCTGACCCGACTGGAGGCATGTTCGCTAGGAAACCCGATGGCAAGTCTCTCTTGGGACCGATGGAAGAGACAGCGTTGAATGCTGTTCGCGCGAAACGGCCCCCTTTCTCCGGGGAACTTGCCTCAAGAGCCATCACCGGCGCGGCAGAGGTCTGGGCCAGCTATGGACAGACCACAGCCATGGAAGCAGGTCTGGGGCTTGGGAATGACGACATCGGGATCGTGACCAATGCGATCGACAACAAGCTTCTTTCGATCGATCTGTATGTCGCGGCGAAAGACTCTGCGCTGGACGATACCCTTGCGGCAGCCTATTCGGTGGCAACTCAGTACAACCCGGACTCGACTGGCATCGTTGAAAAACTTCGGGCTTCGCGACCGGATTTGGATAATCGTTATGTCAACCGAGTGCGGCTCGGTGGGGTAAAATTCTGGCTAGACGGGAGCCTCGATACGGCTTGGTTCACCCAGCCCTACAGCGAAACCCCAGCAGGCAAAACAGCTCCGTTCTCTGGGTATCGGCAGATCCCCGACGAGGTACTCGACCGAGTCTTTGACAAGTACTGGACGTCAGAACTTCAGATCCACATGCACATGAATGGGGATGCCGCGGCCGATCAGGCCCTTAATGCAATTTCCAAAGCCGTCAAGAAACATGGCATGCGCGATCACCGTCCTGTGTTCGTGCATGCGGCATGGCTGCGGCTCGATCAAATCGAACCGATCAAACGCTATGGAGCGGTCCCGAGCTTCCTGACGGCGGGGATCATCCCCGGGGGGGACGCTGTGGTCAGGCTCTGGGGTGCCGAGCGATCGGCAGGTGCTATGGCTTCTCGCACCTTTCTTCGCTCGAATCTCCCCTTCACCTTCTCGCACGATGCACCGGTATCTCCAACCCCATCGATCCTCGCTCTAGTCGATGCTGGCGTGAATCGTCTTTCGGGAACCGGCAAAGTCGTCGGTCCGGATGAACGTATCCCTCCCTACCATGCACTTCGAGCTGTCACCGCCATGGCCGCCTATCAACTCAAAGAGGAACAGTCCAAAGGAACCCTCGAGGCCGGCAAGCTAGCCGATCTGGTGATCCTGGATAAAAACCCCTTGAAAGTCGAATCGACGACCATCAAAGACATTGCGGTATTAGAAACGATCAAGGAAGGAAAAACGGTTTTCAAGAAACCGCAATAGAAAGCCGCGCCAGCAGAGTTTTTGGGTGTGGTTTGGCGATCGATGCTCTTTAGAGCTATCCGACCGGTTCTACCCCAGTCAATGCTGTCCAAACCCCCTTGCCACCGCCTCAGCGGTTCAATTCCTCGCAACCTAGCCGGAATCCCCGGGACAGTCCCCGGGTTCTTCCAATGCTCCGATCCTTCGCGAGCTTATCCTTTGCGAGCTTGGCGCCTTTGCGAGCTTGGCGCCTTGGCGAGCTTGGCGCCTTGGCGAGCTTGGCGCCTTGGCGAGAAACCCTCTGCTGGCGGTCCTGGTTGCGGCACAGGCTTCCTGAGTCTCACGCAAAGTCGCAAAGCACGCAAAGGGAGATGGGGCGGCGGGCGCGGGATGGATTGATGATTGTCGAGTGATGATTGTTGATTTTTGAAGTGGAAGG
>CAILTZ010000803.1 GCA_903837255.1 uncultured Pirellula sp.
TTCTGTTTCCATTGAGTCGACCAAGCTTCCGGGTCGCGTGCAAGCAGCCGAACGGAGGCTTTTTCGTTGGCCATTTGATAAGCCGCGATCAGGCGTTCGGGAACTGGGTCGATCGAGCAACCGAATTCCCCATGGCCGTTGAGAACATGGTGAGCGACCGTCAGCAGATCTTCGAGCAAAACCGGAGGTAGTTTCAGATCGCGATGCAGCAGGTCCCCTTGTCGGTTGGCGGCTAAGTTTCCTGCTGGGCCGCCAATGAGCCAGTCGTTGTTTTTGGAATCCCACGCCAGGTAGTCGATTCGGCATAGTCCACCGAGCAGTTCGGTGGCGATGTTTCCTCGAGTCCCCTGTTGGACTTGCAAGTGCAGTTGTTCATCGAGTGAGCGTAAGGATATCCATCGGAGTTCGGATGGTTTTTGCCAGTCCCCGAGTTCATCGAGCGCCACGGCGATCGGTTCCCCTTTGGCCAATTCCTCAGGCACTGCCCTGAGCTTCGGCGCACCGGATTGTTTGACGTTGCTAATTCGTTCGATCACCCCGTCGGTGGTGATCCGGACCCCTTGGCGAAACGGAGACATCGTCGCGGTGCCACCTGCGTTGAGCCATACGTCGGGCGAGATAGTTGTTTCGATCAGCCGCATGAGTTCGTTGAAATTCGCGATGGAACCACCCCCGGCACCACCCCCGGCCAAACCTTCAGTGCCTGAATCTCTCTGTGTCCCTAACCCAGATCCAATTGGCGTGTTTCCAGAGGCGAGCGAACTCGTGGGAACATCGCCGGGCTTGAGTCGCTGGGAATGCAGCACGGTGAGGACTCGCTGCTTGGCGGGCCCTGGGAGATTGTCAAATGCTCCGTGCAAGGCGGCTTGGTCACCGGCAGCAAGGGCCCGGGCGAGCTCAGGGAACTCTTTGGCAAGCCGATCGGGGGCTTGGGCCAGCAAAGACGTACCACACAGCAGGATGGCAAGGAAAAAGCGCGTGGCAAACCAGAGATTGTTCATCGATCCGCTCCGAATGGAAACCGGAAACATGCATCCGGGACGCCCAAGACGCGACGCCCAACTATCGATTGGGATTATACCAGAATCCCAATCGATAGTTCGAATTCGCAAGAGGAAAACTTATGAGAAGCGTTCTTGGAGCGAGAGGACTTCGACCTCTTTGTTACGGCTCGCCAGCATCGCTTCGACGGCGACACGGCCGGCCGAAAGGGTGGTGATGCAAGGCACACCGTATTGGACAGAGGCGGCTCGAATGCGGCCTTCGTCGGTCCTGGCCCCTTTGCCGTTGGGGGTATTGATGATCAAACTGACATCGTCGTTCTTAAGGTAATCGATGAGGTTCGGGTTCCCCTCGGCCAGTTTCTTGATGCGAGTGACGGGAATACCGGCTTTTTCGATTTCCAAGGCGGTTCCGGTGGTGGCAAGCAGTTTGTAACCCATGTCGTGGAGCTGCTTGGCCAAACAATCGATACCCTGTCGCTGACGCGCGGCGATGCTCAGGAACACATTGCCGTGAGTGGGAAGTACGGTACCGGCTGCGATTTGGCTCTTGGTAAACGCGATCGCGAAATCGTCGCTGATGCCCATGACCTCGCCGGTCGATCGCATCTCAGGTCCCAGGACGATATCGACTCCAGCGAATTTTCTGAAAGGGAAAACCGCTTCTTTCACGGAGATGCTTCGTGGAATCGGTTCGGAGACCACGCCGAGCTCTTTTAGTTTCTTGCCTACCATGACTTTGGCCGCGATGCTTGCGACCGCAACGCCTGTGGCTTTGGCTACGAAGGGGACCGTACGGCTGGCCCGTGGGTTTACCTCAAGAACATAGACGTGCTGCTGCCCGTCCTCTTCTTTTTTGATTGCGAATTGGACGTTCATCAATCCGACGACGCGCAGGCGTTGGGCCATGGCGCGGGTTGCTTGGCGAATCTCGGCAAGAACCTCTTGGCTGAGGGTAAAGGTAGGGATTACGCAAGCCGAATCGCCCGAGTGCACGCCGGCTTCTTCGATGTGCTCCATGATTCCCATGATGACCACGTCATCGCCATCGGAGACCGCATCGACATCGACCTCGATGGCATCTTCGAGGAATCGATCGATCAGGACCGGTTGGCCTTGGGCGACGACAAAGGCTTCGGCGACAAACCGATCGAATTGGGAGTGGTCGTAGCAGATTTCCATGGCTCGGCCACCGAGGACAAAGCTGGGTCGGACCAAGCAGGGGAAGCCGATTTTTTGTACTTCGGCCCGGGCTTGCTGCATGTTTCTAGCGATGCCGTTGGCCGGTTGTTTGAGATGCAGTTCCTGGATGAGTTTTTGGAATTTCTCGCGGTCTTCGGCATCCTCGATTGTCTCGACGCTTGTACCGACGATCGGGACCCCGGCATCGGCCAGCGCCCTGGCTAGGTTCAAGGGAGTTTGCCCCCCGAATTGTACGATCACTCCGTCGGGTTGCATCCGATCGTAGATATTGAGTACATCTTCGGTCGTCAACGGCTCAAAGAAGAGCAAATCGCTGGTGTCGTAGTCGGTGCTGACCGTTTCTGGATTGCTGTTGACCATGATCGACTCGATACCGATCTCTCGTAGTGCATAGCTGGCATGGCAGCAGCAATAGTCGAACTCGATGCCTTGGCCGATCCGGTTTGGTCCACCCCCTAGGATCATCACCCGTTTCTTGCCGGGCTGTTTGAGCGGCGTTTCGTCTTCGCTTTCGTAGGTGCTGTAGTAATAAGGGGTGTAGGCTTCGAACTCTGCGGCGCAGGTGTCGACGGACTTGTAAGTGGCCTTGATCCCACGCGAGAGTCGCCAGGCTCGAATTTCTTCGTCATCGCTGGTCAGCAGGGTGGCAAGCTGTCGGTCGGAAAAGCCCATCTGTTTTGCTTGGCGAATCTGATCGGTGCTGGCCAAGCCAAGCGAACCGGTACGTCGCAAGCTATTCTCCATCTCGACGATCTCTTGTAATTGGTCGAGGAACCATGGATCAATTGCAGTGATGGAGTAAATCTCGTCGATGCTCATTCCGCCAAGCAGAGCGTACCGCAGGTACCATACGCGGTCTGCGTTTGGCCTGGAGAGTTTGTTGCGAATCTCTTCATCGTCGGGCCGTCGGTCGGTGTACCACAGATCCTTGCTATCGGATCCGAACCCAAAGGCACCGACCTCCAGTCCGCGTAGTGCTTTTTGGAACGACTCTTTGAAGGTTCTGCCGATGGCCATTGTTTCACCGACGCTTTTCATCTGCGTCGTGAGGGTCGGATCGGCCTCGGGGAATTTTTCGAACGCGAACCTCGGGATCTTGGTCACGACATAATCGATCGTCGGTTCAAAACAAGCTTGTGTTTTCTGCGTGATGTCGTTCTTGAGTTCCCACAGACGGTAACCGACAGCGAGTTTTGCCGCGATTTTAGCGATGGGGAATCCGGTGGCTTTGCTGGCCAGGGCGCTGGAGCGACTGACACGGGGGTTCATCTCGATGACGATCATGCGACCGGTCTTGGGATGGATCGCAAACTGGATATTGGAACCTCCAGTCTCAACACCGATTTCGCGAATAATCGCCAAGCTGGCGTCCCGCATTCGCTGGTATTCTTTGTCGGTGAGCGTTTGAGCAGGGGCGACGGTGATCGAGTCGCCGGTATGCACACCCATGGGGTCAAAGTTCTCGATCGAGCAGATGATCACGACGTTATCGTCCGCGTCGCGCATGACTTCCATCTCGTACTCTTTCCAGCCGATGATGGACTCTTCGATCAAGACCTCGGTGATTGGAGAGAGGGTCAATCCATTTTGAACTAGCGCATCGAATTCGTTGCGGTTGTAAGCGATCGCAGATCCGCTGCCGCCCATCGTGAAGCTTGGGCGCACGACACACGGAAGCCCCACGTCGGCCAGTGCACTTCGGGCTTCGGAGATGTCGTGCACGACGTGCCCACGGCAAACCTCCATCCCGATCTTTTCCATGGCCAACTTGAACGCATCTCTGGCCTCGGCTTTGTGGATCACCTCGGGGTTTGCACCGATCATCTCGCAGCCGAACTTTTCCAACACTCCATGTTTGGCCAGGTCCATGGCGATGTTCAGTGCCGTTTGTCCACCGAGCGTTGGCAGGATTGCATCTGGGCGTTCTCGCTCGATGACTTTGGCGACAAACTCCCAGGTCAGTGGCTCGATGTAGGTCCGGTCGGCCAATGCCGGATCGGTCATGATCGTTGCCGGGTTGCTGTTGACCAGCACGACCTGAAAGCCTTCTTCGCGAAGGGCTTTGCAGGCCTGGGTTCCCGAATAATCAAACTCGCAGGCTTGTCCAATAACGATGGGGCCTGATCCGATCAGCAGAATCTTGTGGATGTCGGTCCGTCGGGGCACGAGTTGCCTGACCTTTCGGGTTGTTTAAGGGGGGATGGGAAACGACTATTTGCGTCGGAACAGTGGCCCCGCATAGCGGGCTCCTTGGCCTAGCTCTTCTTCAATTCGGAGCAGTTGGTTGTATTTGGCCATCCGATCCGAGCGCGAGGCCGAACCGGTTTTGATTTGACCTGTTGACATGGCAACTGCAAGATCGGCGATCGTCGAATCTTCCGTTTCGCCGCTTCGGTGAGAGGAGATGCTGGTGTATCCATTGCGATGCGCCAATTGGATGGCTTCGATGGTCTCGGTAAGCGTTCCGATTTGATTGACTTTGATCAGAATGCTATTGGCGATCCCGGCATCGATACCCCGCTGCAATCGTTCGGTGTTGGTCACAAACAGATCGTCACCAACGAGCTGGACCTTGGAGCCGACTTTGTCGGTGAGTTTTTTCCATGAGTCCCAGTCGTCTTCGGAACATCCGTCTTCGATCGAGCAGATCGGGTAGTTGGCAACCCAATCGGCCAGGAAGTCGACCATCTGGTCACCCGAAAGCTGCTTGCCATCGATCGTGTACTTCTTGGTCTTCTCGTCATGAAACTCGGTCGCCGCGACGTCCAACGCGATGAAAATCTGCTTGCCCGCTTCGTATCCGGTTCGCTTGATGGCTTCCATGATCAGGTCCAAGGCTTCTCGATTGCTCTTGAGGTCCGGAGCAAATCCACCTTCGTCACCGACGGCGGTGTTGAGTTTCTTTTCGTTGAGAACCTTTTTGAGGTTGTGGAAGATCTCCGTTCCGGCCCGGAGGGCTTCGCTGAAGGAATCGAAGCCAAGAGGCATGACCATGAATTCTTGGACATCGACTGAATTGTCAGCGTGTTGACCGCCGTTGACGATGTTCATCATGGGTGCTGGAAGCAGATGGGCACCGGCGCCACCGAGGTATCGGTACAGAGGTTGGCCGGTGAAGCTCGCTGCTGCTTTGGCAACCGCCAAAGAAACGCCCAAGATGGCGTTGGCACCAAAGTTTTTCTTGTTGGGGGTACCGTCCAAGGCGCAAAGGGTCGCATCGATCGAGCGTTGGTCCAAGGCATCCATACCGATGAGTTCATCGGCGATCTTTTCTTGGATGTTCGCCACGGCACCGAGCACTCCTTTGCCCATGTACTTGGATTTGTCCCCGTCGCGTAGTTCCCAAGCTTCGTGGGCACCGGTGCTAGCTCCGCTCGGAACAGCCGCCCGACCGAAAGAGCCATCGACCAGCCGAACGTCCACTTCAACGGTGGGATTTCCACGGGAATCAAAGATTTGGCGGCCTTGGATGTTTTCGATCAAGCTCATGGTAGGGTCTCGGAATAAGGGAAATTGCAATCGATGCCGGGACGAATCGAGCTTGGCAGCACCACTCCCCGCGCCGGATTCGAATTCTGCCCGATAATTCCAAAATTTGCTAGTCTTGCTGAGGTCCCTTGGGGCACTCGAACTCCAAAAAAGGTGGCTCTACAGGAATTTTTGCAAGCTGCACCTCGAGTCGAAGAGTCGAAAGATTGTTCCCAGGCGTTTCGAAGGAACGGTTTCGTGGGGTGGGCCTCTAGGTAGCTCCACAGGATTTCTGGTGCGAGATGCGACCAAAACCAACGTATGCTGCATGCCCTCAAGTTGGTTGTTAATGAACCTCAGCCATTCACACGCAAAGGAGGCCACCACCCGGCTTCACGCCGGTGGGGCCATGACTCCTAGCTACGAAGGTAGCTGTAAGTTACGCCTCCACGGGACGAGTCCGGTGGTAGGCTCCCAGCGCAGTTGGGATGATTTGGAACCCCGTCCGATCGGTAGGACCTTGGCTTTTTTAACCGATGGCACTCCAAGGAAGCCTTGCGTGAGAGTAAATTGAGTTGCCTATTGCCTACAAGCCGCTGCGGTGAGGTGATTCTTTGCTCGAGGATAAGGTGGCCACTGCATGTTTACAGGACTCGTCGAATCCAAAATCCCACTGGTCCAGATTTTCGACATTGGGCCCGGCAGGCGATTGGTCTTTGAGCTTGGGGAACTGGCGCATAGCACCGATCGGCCGGTTGGTTTAGGAGACAGCATTGCACTCTCTGGTTGTTGTCTTACGGTCGTTGAGATCGACGGCTCGCAATGTCATTTTGAGCTTGGGTCCGAAACCCTTTCGAAAACCAAATTCGCCGAATTGCAACCGGGCCATTTTGTCAATTGCGAACGGTCGCTGCGAGTCGGAGACCGGCTTGGAGGTCATTTCGTCACTGGTCATATCGACGGACTTGGACAACTAACTAGCATTCGCACCGAAGGGGATTGGCGCTTCTATGAGTTCACCGCTCCGATCGCTTTATTGCGTCAGATGGCTCCTAAAGGGTCGATTACGGTCGATGGAGTGAGCCTAACGCTCGTCGAGGCCGACGATGAGCGGTTCTCGGTGGCTTTGATCCCGCACACGCTTGCAGTCACCACATTGGGTGAGCTAGGAACCGGCGATTCGGTCCACTTGGAGACGGATATTCTCGCCAAATACATCGCTCGGCAACTTGAGGGGATCGCAAGATAACCTTGGGATTCGAGCCTTTTGCTCAAAATTCCCTTGGATTTTTCTGCTGGGACCCTTTCGGGCCGCAGTTCGAAAAGTCTATGCTATCGGCCCCGGCGTTTGATGTCCGTGTTCAATGTCCGTGAGTTTGGTGCATCCAGTGGTAGGTTTCATGTGGTAGGTTCCATGAGCAAGTCGAAGATTGCCGTCGTAGAGGCCGAATCCGAAAAGTTTCCTTTTCTTTACCGATTCCCTCTGAAGTTCGGGGGACGGGTGGTCAACGATGTCACGGTGTTTCGTGCGGTGGTGACCCTCGAAGAGCAATCAGGAAAAAAGAGATCCCACGGAATCGGCGAGATGACGATGGGGACGGCATGGGCCTGGCCGACAACAGCCTTGACTCCAGAGATGGCACTTCGGACCATCGTGGTGCTTGCTGAGCGAATCGTTGCTGCTGCGACAAGTTTGGTTGCCGACCAGCATCCGTTGCATTTGGCTGGCCAGCTCAAACCGATCGCCAAAAAGCTCGCCGAGGAGCTCGCCGCATCGATGAAGCTTACCGAGCCGATCCCTGATCTTGCGATCGCGTTGGCGCTTTCTCCGTTAGATATTGCTCTGCATGATGCTTATGGCCGGCTGCATCACAAGAACACGTTCGATTGTTTCACGCATGAGCATGTCGGTAGCGATCTATCGAATTGGCTCGGCGAGGAATTCGTTGGAAAGGACTTTTCGGAGATCATTGCTCCGGAGATGTCCCCGATCCTTTTCTTGTACCACTTGGTCGGCTCGCTCGATCCACTGAGCAAAGACGACTTGAATCGCAAGATCGGCGATGGGCTTCCTGAGACCCTCGAGGAATGGATCCAAACGCAACAGCTCTCGCACTTGAAAATCAAGCTTACAGGCAAGGAGCTTGATGCCGACGTGGGGCGCGTGGTGGAGATCGATCGGATATCATCGCGAGCGTTTCCGACCAAGCAGTTTTCGTATTCGTTGGACTTCAACGAGGCATGCGAGAACGAGGATTATGTCATCGATTTTATCGAGAGGCTCGAGAGGCTCAATCGCGAAGCGGTTCCCAAGATCCATTACATCGAGCAGCCCATGGGTCGGGATTTGCGATTGCGTAAAGAGGTCACGATGCACCGAGTCAGTCGGCTCAAGCCGGTGGTCATCGACGAATCGTTAACGGACTTGGAGATGCTCCGATTTGCCAAGCAGCAGGGGTATTCGGGGGTAGCCGTCAAGGCTTGCAAGGGAGTGAGCGATTCGATACTCCTCAGCGCGGCGGCCAAGCAATGGGGGATGAAGATCTACGTACAGGATTTGACTTGTGTGGGTGGATCGTTCATGGCCTCCGCATCGCTTGCGTCAAGGATTCGGGGAGTGACAGCCGTCGAGGGGAACGGACGGCAGTATTGTCCGGCCGGGAACAAGGACTGGGAGTCGTTGTATCGACCGATGTTTAAGATTTTAGGAGGGGTGGTCCCGACCGAGTTGCTCAACGGGATAGGGATGGGGTTTGCTTGGCCCCGCAACATTGTCAGCAAGAAGTACGCTGATCTCTCGAACCCGCCCGTATAATGATCGCCGTCACGCTCACCTCTGGCGATCTTAATGGCGGTGAGACGTTGATTTTTGGACAGTATTGACTGGAATGACCTTAGCCGTCAATGAGGTCAACAGTGTCAACCTTGTCCGCTGTCAACACCGTCAATCCAGTCAACACCGTCAAAAAAACCCCCGCTGCCAAGCGGCCTGGCCCGTTTGCTCTGAGCGAATGATCGCTCAATACCCGTTTCTAAAAAATGCATTGTTTCGACTCCAGGGGTAAGGCCGGCGCGACAATGAAGCATAGAACCCGTGCGAAATCGCCAGCGTTCCGCTGGACGCCTGAGAGTTCCGGGCCGCCTGCGGCCGTGGCTTTGGGCTTTGGACAGTATTGACTGGATTGACTGTGTTGACTGGATTGACTGCGGACCGAGTTGACGGGATTGACCTTAGCCGTCAATGAGGTCAACAGTGTCAACCTTGTCCGCTGTCAACACCGTCAATCCAGTCAACACCGTCAA
>CAILTZ010000804.1 GCA_903837255.1 uncultured Pirellula sp.
AATCGAGTCGTTCGATAGGACTCGGCTGGTGAGTCGCGAGATCACCTCCGATTCACCGGCTGCTTGGCCGCAGATCCAGTACTTTCGAAACGTGCGAACTTCGTCTGCAGCGAACCCGAGTCCCTTGAGCATGTGCAGGGTGCTTTGGGCTACCGGATCCATCACACCGGGCTTGAGCAGAACATGCACGAGTTGGCTCGGACCGCTGGCGCTATAGGCGGATAGTTTGGGGTCACCCACGATGGCCGTCTGGACTCGCTGGGCGATGGGATCGGCCAGAAAGTCTCGGGCCATGCGTGATGCACTGGCAGCATCGAGCGAGCCTTGGACCAGGAATCCGTGGATGCCTTGGATTTCAAGTCGATTGGAGATACCAAGTTCGCGTGCGGCCGATTCGGCTTGCACACCTAGAGAGTCCGGTTGACCGTCAGCCGGTCGGATGTCGACTTGCCACAGATTCACGTGTCGTTTTTCCCGATTGCAGTAGTTCTTCGATGCGTTCGAAATCCGAGCCTTCGAGGGCCTCGATCCAAGTTTCACAGATTGTGGCAAACTTCTTCAATGCGTGTAGGGCTGGTACTTGGTTTTCCTCGAGTATCTGTCGCCATAACTGGGGATTGCTCCCGGCGATTCGGGTCGAATCCAGCCAGCCTTTTCCAGCAAAAGGCAGAACCTCCTGGGGGGTAGCAAGCGACAGGGCCGAGGCCACGATATGCGGCAAGTGGCTGGAAATAGCCAAGGCGCAATCGTGCGCATGAGCATCGAGCAAAGTGATCTTAGAGCCCATCGACTCCCAGAATTGGGACATTCGAGTGACGAGATCCGGGCAAGTTGCATCGGTGGGAGTCATCACCACCAGAGCGCTGTCCAAAAGGGTCCCTGTGGCGTGCTCAACTCCACTGTGGTGTCCTCCTGCGATGGGGTGGCTACCCAAGAACTGACGGTCCGAGAGCCTGCCTCGGGCCGCCTGCACGATCGTTTGTTTGGTGCTCCCGACATCCGTTAGCAACGCCTCTGGCATGGCCACCTTGGCGGCAACCTCCAACGAGTCGACGATCGATTGAATGGGTACACAAGCGATCACCAGATCGGCGTCTTTGGCCCCAATCAGGATATCATCCGTGGCTTGATCGATCGCACCTCGGCGAATTGCAGCGTCTAATTTACTGGTCGTTCGCCCTACCCCGACGACATGCTTGGCAAGCCGTTTGCGATGGAGGCCAAGACCGATCGACCCACCGAGGAGTCCCACTCCGATGATGCATACACGCTGAAAAACCATGAAATTGAAAGATCGCCGGGGTGGATCGAAGAGGTACAAGAACCGGAGGTAACGAAGTGTACTAGGAAGATTCCGATTTGCGTATTGGCCCTGCCAATTCTTTGGAGCGGTTCGTCGCGGCAAGAACCGCTTGGATGACCGTGGATCGAAAAGCCCCGCTCTCGAGGACCTTCAAGGCTTCGATGGTCGTGCCGGCCGGGCTGGTGACCTGCTCACGGAGCACCGCGGGATGGATTTGCGTTTGTTGAACCATTGCGGCTGCACCTAGAACCGTCTGAGTGGCCAACTGCAAGGCAACATCGCGGCTGAGTCCGGCCGCGACCCCTCCATCGCTCATGGCTTCGATCATCATTAAAACGTATGCTGGACCCGATCCGGAAACCCCGGTGACTGCATGCAACTGCTCGTCCGTGACATGCACCGTAGTTCCAACCGAGCGAAAAACCCGATCGGTCCAGTCTTTGTCTTGATCCCCAACGCCATGCGCATGGGCGATTCCGCTGGCTCCCTGTAGGCTTTGGCAGGGGGTATTGGGCATGACTCGGGTGATCCGCTCGGTCCGAAACCATAGAGTCAGTTTCGCTAATGAGACCCCGGCCGCGATCGAGATCAGATGATGGTGAGGGGTGACATGCGGGGCTAGGCCCATTGCGACCCCCTCGAGAACTTGGGGTTTGACGGCCAGAATCAATCGGTGGCAACGATCGAAAAGTTCGTTGGCAGAGCAAGCCAGAAAAGCTTGTGGGAAAAGGGCTTTTATTTTCTCGACTTGCGAGGGATTCGGCTCGTAAAAGGCGATCGAATCGGGCGAGGTTACGTTCGAATGCAACACGCCCTTGGCGATGGCGGTGGCCATTTGGCCGCCCCCTAAAAAACCAAATTCCAGTTCGTTCACGGTTGTCTCGCCACTAGGGTATTTCCATGCCGCGACGAACCAGCTCGACGCTCCTTGGTCACCCTAGTATCGGTACTGAAGACCGTAGTTCAAGCTATGCAGCGAGAAATTGCTCTCTTGCAAGATAAATCTCGGTCTGGTGGGATTGGCGCTATCGAGATCCGAGACCGTGTCGATCTGCTGGCCAGCACGAGCGACCTTGGGCAATCCCAGATAGTTGTACCCCAGGGTGGCTTCGATGTTTCTTGTTAATCGGTAACCGAGCGTGACGTTGACCTCCGGAGAGAACGCAAAGGTGTTGGTCGAATACACTCCGTTGGCAGGACTTCTAGCTAGCAGTCCGTTGGTTGTCGCAGGAGCATTGCCCACCTTTTGAAACCCGGAGATTGTCACATCTCGCTGGAGGTCACCCATGCCGAGTTTGAACATGCTCCCCAGGCTCCAGCGAGGAGAGTAAAGGATCCTCGACAGGCCCAGCGTCGCGCCATTGAATTGGTTGACCGTCCTGAATTGATCTCGCAGTTCAAGAAGGGTTGTCGAACCGGTCGGAATGGTCGTCGAGTGGACATCGATCGAGTCGGTAAGCCTTGCGTTTTGGTAACCCAAGAGCCACTCGGTGGTCGAGTCGCAGTTCTTGAGCCACAGGCCTTTCAGGAGGATGTCGCCACCTTGGACATCCGAGAAGGCGTGGGCAAGCACCGAGCCATTCGAGACTCCCGGTTCTTTGATTGATACCGCATCTTGGACGATCGGGTTTTGCGATCCGTCTTGATAGGGCCGCACGATCGAGCTAGCCGAAGAGATTGGGCTGTCGAAGGTCAAAGATTGGGCGCCGGCATCAAAGAATCGGAATTGCAGTGTATTGCAATTAGCGACCCCAAATCTCCAGCCGAATTCACCGCGGAGGCCTTGTACACTTTGATTCAAATTTTGAGTTCCACCGAAGAGGTCGGTAGAACCGGGCACACCGATCAGATCGGTTCGCACCAACGGCGGCAAGCTTTGGCTAGTCGGCCAGAACGTGGCTGCCTCGATTCGAGCCGTCAGTCGATCGCATCGTAGGAGGGGAGGAAAGCCGATACGGATGTTGAGTGTGGGATAGCCCGGGCCGCATTCGGAACAAGCCGGATCGCCGCAAGTGGAGTGGGTGTTTGGATATCCCATTGGATCATCGACGACGTAACCTTCCGAGTAGTCATCCGTGTAAGGCGGATCGATCGACGATGAATAAGTATCTGCTTGCGGTTCGATCGGATCGATCACCCGGCTGGTTGCAGGTGGTTGGATGGCACTGGACTCCTCGGAAACAACACGAGTAGGAGTCACGCGTTTGATCACATTCCCGGGGTTGGCGGGTGCTTGTCTGGTCGCAGCGGGATGGGACGCAAGAGCGATGGATCGTTGGGGCGAACCAGAATCCGCCCGGCTCTGGACCTGCGATGGTGTTTCAAAATCTGCTTGGGCAACCTCGGTCACCACAGGTTGCTTGAGCAATGGGCGATTGGAGGTTGCGTTGTTGGCCAAAACCTTGGGTAGCGATTCGGCTTGGCCGTTGCTTGATAGCCGCGGTAGATCTTGCGAGGGTGGGTCGTCGGAAATCGACTCTAGGTTGCGTTGGGGTTTGGGTGCCGTCGGAGCGGCGTCCGATTGTCTTTTCTCTCGAAGAGGTTTCTCTCGAAGCGCATTGTTCGAGGATTGGGGAACTTTGGCCGAGGTGGCTTGAGGGTAGTAATCCCTGGGGGCTTGGCGGCCGGTGCGGAGTTGTGCGAGGGCGGCGGAGTCCAGGCATAGGGGGGTTGCGCAAGCAACAGCTAGGAGGGCTTGGAACCCGCGTCGGATGGACTTCCGGAGCTGATTATGGTTATTAGATGTTTTAGGCAAAACGATCGAGCGACCCATCGCGATAATCCTTTGATAGCATTCCAATCGATCCAATGAGATCGAGAACTACGTAGATCTAGGGATCGGAAGGGAGCGGTTGTAGGGATTAGGCAAACTTGGCCGATTTTTCCGGTTGGGAGGTATTTTCGGCGGGGATGGGTTGCAAATCGTTTACAGAATCCCGATGAACGATCGATTCACGGCACCGTTTTTTCCGAGCCAAACAAGTCGCTCAAGGTAACTTGTTTGTTTACGAGTTGCTCGGAGTAACGATTGGGTGCGACGCCGTAGGGGGTGATCATGGTTTGAAAGACCGTTTGGTGTCGGCCTGAACGTTCGCGGAAGACACGGATTTTGCGAGCGAGCGACTCGGCATAGCTTTTGGTGATTGTAAATGGTTTGTCCGAGAATTTGATCTCGCACAGATCGATGCAGTGATCTGCGCGATCCAAGAGCAGGTCGATTTGGGCTCCATCTTCTTGAGAGCCTTTCTTGGCTGAATAATGCCAAGATGCGACATAGGAATCCACCTCCGCGATTCCAAGAGCCCTTTGGATTTCTTTGATGTGCTTGAAGCAAATCGATTCAAATGCGTAACCGCACCAAGCTTCATAGCGCCTCGAGGTGGCTTGTCGCATCCATGAATTCGCCGCGGTATTCGAATGCATCCAGTCCCAATAAAAGACGGAAAACTCGTCAGTAAGCCTCAGCAGACTCGATTTGGCCTTTTTATCCAGCGCGAGAGTCTCGGTTAAAAAACCAGACAGCGCGAGTTCCTCGATGGCTTTGGTAACACCTCCACCGCTGGTCAATTGCGATTGTTCGATGAGTTGATCGCGAGTGAGTCCTGAGTTTCTAGCCGCCAGTGTTTTGACGATTGCCTCGTGGGTCTGGTAGTTTTCGAACAGAGCGGCATAGAGGTTATGGTATTCCAAGCGAAGCATTCCTTCGGGGCGGAAGCATTCCGCATCGATGCACTGCGAGGCGGATTGACCTGGGCGAATCAGATTCAAGTAGTGCGGTATGCCGCCAAAAGCCATATACAAAGTTGCGATTTGACGTTGGTCCCAATTGATTTTTCGGGACTGCAGATAGAGTCCGACTTCGTTGAGGTTGAAGGGTTCAAGTCGCATTCGACGGGTTAGTCGATTGTGCAGACCTCCGCGCGAATTCACGACGTTTCGAATCATCCATGCAGCGGCAGACCCACAGATGACGACTGCCAAATCGCGATGCCTTGCGGCATAGTCGTTCCAGAAATTTTCGAAGGCGGCAAGAAAGTTGCTTTTCCGCGTTGCAAGCCATGGGAACTCATCGAAGAAAACCACTCGTTTATGCTTTGATTTCGAGGTTTGATCGAGACAAGTTCTAAGAATTTCAAAGGCATCGAGCCATGTGCGTGGTTGAACCGACGCAACGTTTGGGAAGGCTCTTCGCAGGGCGGCGTGGAAGCCTGCGAGTTGCGAACTTGTGCTCTGCTCGTGCATTCCGGCGACTTCGAAGACGATCCGGTCTTTAAGGTGTTCGCGTATCAAGAAGGTCTTTCCGACACGGCGTCTGCCGTAGACAGCGAGCAGTTCAGGATCTTTCGAGGCCAAAACGCGATCCAAGACGAGCTTTTCCGCTACACGGCCGATGATGGTCTGACTTTTGGACAACTCAGGATTCCCCCTGCGTTTTGAATGCCTAGAAGAAGCAGCTGCGTAGGCAACTTTTGGCGAAGTATACTCAAAATACCTCGCCAAATCTAGCATTTAAAACCCACTTTTGGCGAGGTATTACGAAGATACCTCGCCAAATCTAGCTTTTGAGCTCTCGGTTTTGCAACCGAAATGACTGCTCTGGGGAACATCGAATGGCCCTGTCACCAACCGGGACCGCTGATGGACGCTGATGGACCGCTGATGGAACAGCCAAGCAGCCTGTAGTGGATCTCGCCGTAGTATGGGCCTCTGGGCCCGTACTACGGCGAGGATGTGGCTGTTTTGCAATTGTGAAGTGGTGATTGGTGATTGGTGAAGACATGAACCGAATAAACTACACGCCCCAGTTCCTTCCACTTCAAAAATCAACAATCATCACTCGACAATCAGCAATCCATCCCGCGCCTTACGTTCGGTCTCCCTTTGCGTGCTTTGCGCCTTTGCGGTGAGACTCCAGCCACTAAAACTCCTCGATCACCAAAAAAACCAGTATTTCCTTGAGTGCCGTGTACCCATAGATCCAACCTCCGAGTAACCTTCTTCAATCCTCACCAACCAAACTTGGCCCCGTTTTCAGGACCGATAAAAGCCGTGCCGATCGTTTCATGTTCGCAATGTCAAACCAAACTCAACGCTCCGGATACGGCCTCAGGTAAGAAGGTCAAATGCCGCTGTGGGGCTTTGGTCGATGTCCCGGAGGGTCCCAAGACTAGCTCACCGGCGAAAGCTCAGGCGGCAAAGCCCCAGGCAAAGGCGTCGTCGCCCACCAACAACATGGGCCAACTGCTCGATCAGCTCACCGCAAGCGATTTCTCTCGAGCCGAGAAAAAAGTTGAAAGCACCGGGCCTTCGCAAAAACAAAAAGACACCCAAGCCCTCGATGTGTTCAAAGACCCAGCGAGCAAGTCGAAGAAACGCGGAGCATTTAACGGTGGAAGTGGACGCTCGTCTAGTGGCGGTATGGAGGATCTCGATGGGATTGCGACGATCTACTTTGTGGTTGGCGGACTGCAGCTAGTAGGCTTGATCATGGGTATTATCGCTGCCGTCTTAAGTTCGGGTGTGATGTCCATCGCCGCGATACCCTTACTGCTCCTAATCTCGATCCCAACTGCAGTGTATGACGTGCTAGCCGGCATCGGACTCAAGAAGCGTCAGCCCTGGGGTTGGTGGCTTGGGGCTATCGGAATCGGATGGGTCGCCGGAGTCACTCTCCTCGGGGCCTTAGGAAATATCCTGACAGACATTGCTATCGGCCAAGGAAAACTCGATGCCTCCAAGGGAGTGAGCTCATTTGTCAATGGCACTATCTTTATAGCTATTTTTTTCGGAGCCATCTTGATGCTTCGCCAAATGATTCAGAAAGAAATAATGAAGAAGTACAACGTACAAGTCGCCCCTGCTTTAGCATGGTTCCTTTGCCTCTTCGGCGGTTTGCTGCTAGGGATCGCTTACATGGTCTTTATGCTGGTTTTCGTCTCCAGACTGATATCCCTCGGCACGAGTACTTGACCAGCTAGGCAGTCATACCTCGCAAGTGCGCATCGACGCACTCGGGCATGTGCTGCAAATGATAGCCACCTTCGAGCAGCGAGACCAAGCGACCTTGGCAATGCTCTCGAGCTAGACCTGCGATCCACTTGCCCGCCTCGAAGTAGTGCTCTGCCTCCAAGCTCAATCCTCCTACCGGATCGGCCACATGCGCGTCGAATCCGGCGCTCAAGAGAATCAAATCGGGCTTGATTTTTTGGGCAAGCTTTTCGGTCTGGGTTGCAAGCTGATCGAGAAAGGACTTTGGACCCGTGTCGGCCGGCACGGGGATGTTGACTTTCGTACCCGTGGCGGCCCCTGCTCCGGTCTCTTCTTTGCGGCCCGTTCCTGGATAAAAAGGAAAACGATGGATCGAAACGAACCCCACCGAGGGGTCCTCCCAGAAAGAGGCTTGGGTGCCGTTGCCATGATGAACGTCCCAATCGACGATCAGGACGCTATGGCAACCGAGCGTTCGCGCGCATTGGGCTGCGATCGAGATGTTGTTGAGCAAGCAGAATCCCATCGGAGCGTCTTGGAGTGCATGATGTCCCGGGGGGCGAATGGCGCAAAAGGCTTGGGTGTCCTCACCGTTGAACACGCGGCGAACTGCATCGCATGCGGCTCCTGCCCCGAGCGTGGCGGCATCCCAGGAACCGATCGAAACGACCGTATCGGATTCTACTCGACCAGCCCCTTGGTCGCACCATCGATGGAGTTGCTCGATGTACGATTCGGTATGATTTCGCCTGCATTGCTCGACGGTTGCCGCGAGCCAATTCGGTTTGGTCGACTGCTTGATCCAACCTTTTTTCTCCAGCATCGCATTGACGTTCGCGATGCGAGCTACGCACTCGGGGTGGTTCCCGGTGTTGTGTTTCTCGAAGATTTCGCTGTGATACAATAACATAATTCCATCCCGCATCGAATCTCAAAACGTTGTTATAATCGATCGATGATTGTAGCCGCCTTGGATTCCCTCCGCATCCTCATGCATTCCCACAAGGAGCCCTCCCCATGAAAAAACTATCCACGCAAACAACCGCCAACCGTAATTCGCTTGCCTCGGTCCTCTCAAGTTTAGGCCTCAGAGCAGCGAGTTTATCGATAAGCCTCTGGGGCTTGACTGCACTTCAGACAACGGCCCTTGCAACCGAGCCAACGCCGGCCGATCCTGCTCCTGAGTCCAAGTATGCGATCAAGGACCTAGACGGCCATTTCCCATTCGCTGTCCCCGAGACGAAAGAAGCTTGGGAAACCCGCGCCAAAGAGCTCCGCCAACAGATGCTCGTCTCGTTGGGCATGTACCCAATGCCGACGTTGGCGCCGATGAAACCAGTGGTCCATTCCAGGCGCGAGCTCGATGGCTATGCGATCGAGAAGGTCTACTTCGAGAGCCTGCCGGGTCTGTTCGTCACCGGCAGTCTCTACACTCCAACGGCACCTTTGGCAGAAGGTCAAAAACGGCCCGCAGTGTTATGCCCCCACGGACACTGGGCCAACGGTCGCTTCTACTACACCTCGGATGCCGATATGAAACGGGAGTTGGCAAATGGTGCCGAACGATTCGAATCCGCTGCCCACAGTCCACTCCAGGCCCGTTGCGTTCAAATGGCCCGCATGGGGATCGTCGTTTTTCACTACGACATGATGGGCAATGCCGACAATCTTCAAATCAGCGCCGAGCGGGTGCACGGCTTTGGAAACCCCAAAGTATCCAACCCAGAAGTGGCGGCTGGAAAATGGTTGCTCTACAGCACCACCGCCGAAGGCATGCTGCAGAACATCATGGGGATCCAAACGATCAACAGCATCCAATCTCTAGAGTTTGTTTTGCAGCGTTCAGACGTGGATCCCAAACGGATTTCGATCACCGGAGCCAGCGGTGGCGGAACACAAACCTTCGTCGCTTCGGCGATCGAACCTCGCTTCGCAGGGGCTTATCCGGTCGTCATGGTCAGCACCTCGATGCAGGGTGGCTGCACCTGCGAAAATGCTGTCGGACTGAGGGTCAACACCG
>CAILTZ010000805.1 GCA_903837255.1 uncultured Pirellula sp.
ACCTCGGAGGCATATCGCAGGCATTCGAGTCTAGTGGGGGCTCCGTCGGCCATCGCGATCGATCCGGACAATCGGCTCTTGTGGCGGCGAAGCCCGATTCGGCTGGAGTCTCAGGCAGTGCGGGACTCGATTCTATCGCTTGCAGGGAGTTTGGACGCGACGATTGGAGGCCCTTCGGTGCCGATGAACCAGCAGGCCGATTCGCTCCGACGCAGTTTGTATTTCTTTCATTCGAACAACGAGCGGAACATGTTTTTGACGACGTTTGACGAAGCGTTGGTCAAGGAGTGTTATCGGCGGGACCAGAGCATCGTTCCCCAGCAGGCCTTGGCGCTGAGCAACAGTCGATTGGTTTTGGACTCTGCGGTGCGCATAGCCGAGCGGATCGGCCGCGAGGGGCAGGGGGGTCGGGTCGACGAGCAGGAGTTTATCGAACAAGCGTTCCAGCAGATCTTGGGGATCCAGGCCGACGAGTCGATGGTTGGTTCCAGCAGGCGGGCGATGGAGCGATGGCGGAGTTTGCCCGAGGGTGGGATAGGCCAAGGGTCATCGATCCCCGATCGAATCATCCCCGATCGGATTATGTTGGTATGGTCGCTGCTGAACCACAACGACTTTGTCACCCTGCGCTGATTGGTTAGCTGATTGGCTACGTGGGATGCCGACTGCGTGTAGGGCTGCTTGGTTTTAGCCCGGAGGGCGGCACTTCTCTGCCGGTGTGCGTAAGCCACCGGACCCTGGCAACAACACATCCATTCTATATTCTTCCGATGCGCAAGCATCTATTCCAGATACTTCGCAATTCAATACCTATATTACTTAGCAAACAGATACTAGGTCTCTAAAACTACCACTCACCCCAGTGTGTCGCCCTCCGGGCTTCTTGGGGTGTTGGGGTGATCTCCCCGTAACCGGTGGCTTACGCACACCGGCAGTTCTTGTGCCGCCCTCCGGGCTAAAACCAAACAGCCACTTAACCCAATATCAATCGAAAAGCTGCTTGGCTGTTCCATCAACGTTCCATCAGCGTTCCATCAGCGTCTATTAGCGGTCCCGGTCGGGCCGGGGATCCTTGCTACGTGGGATGCCGACTGATGGGGCTAGGTGGGTAAGACCTCGGTTTGCATGAGTCGCTTGGCATCTTGCTCCTGGCCGTACAAAACGACAACATCGCCTGGCTCAATGATATCCCCAGGTCCGGGGATACCCGGCAACAACGCATCGTTGCGGCGGATCGCTAGCACGACCACTCCCAGGTCCCAAGGCCGGGATTCTCTGAGCTTCTTTCCGACCAGCGGATTTGCCGGTTCGATCAAATACTCTGAAACGACGTAGCCGTGTTCAACCCTTAGGAGCAGTTCGTAATCCAGAGCCCGTACCAAGCCTGCCTGAGTCAGCGAGTAGGAGATGATGTGATCGAGTGATTTTCGCACAAAGTCCAAACGGCTCATGGCGGTGATCGCCAATGCGATAACGACGGCTGCGAGGATAACCATCAGCGATCCGATGGCATTGCTCCCTTGGACAAACGTGGCAACCATGGTGGCCAGAGCTGAGGTCAGGCCGATGTTACCGACAAGAATTAAATCTCGGATAATGCGGCGTCGGACAGGATGGTTGACCACCAACTCGGCTTCTTTGGTCGTAAACCCTACGCCGAAAAAAGCCGAATAACTTTGGAAGCTAGCCGTATCAAAACTCAGTCCGGTCATCATCAGAGCCGTCGTGGCTACTTTGATCGCCAGCAAGGAGAAAAGAGCGATAACGATCAAGGTAACAATTGCAGTCATCCGTCTTTTGGACCTTATTGAAATGGCTCTTGTGGAGAATTTGTGGGCAAAAGGTCATTGTAACTGAGGGTTTTTTAGGCTGTTTGGATGGTCTATGATTTCCCCGAAATCACGACGCTTTATAAAAACCGCTTGGCTCCCCTTCGCCCCCGGGCTTTGACGGGGGAGAAGGGGCGGGGGGATGAGGGGGATGACCTTGCGTAAGGCTCTTTGGTAGTGGATCTCGCGTAGAGATCCTGCTGCATGGTTTTTAGCCCGGAGGGTGACACTTCTCTGCCATTAGTGCGTAAGACACCGGATACTGGCTCCAACACAACCATTCTATAATCGTCCGATGAGCAAGCATCTATACCAGATACTTCGCAATTCCATACCTGTCTTATTTAGCAAACACATGCTAGGTCTCAAAAACTACCACTGAACCCAGTGTGTCGACCTCCGGGCTTTTGGCGGTGTCACCTTCTTCATGACATCGATTCGAAGATCCACATAGGTACCACCCTTTGTGTCCTGAAAACGGACAGGCTGGAAGCCTATCCCACGTTCGCGATGGTGGGTTGCGTAGCAAGGCTCGCTCTA
>CAILTZ010000806.1 GCA_903837255.1 uncultured Pirellula sp.
CCAAAATCGATCGAGGTGCGCCGCGACGACGGATCGGTGCTGCGCCAAGTCGCCGATATACCGCTATCCGACAATATCCCCATCGAAGGTGTTCGCACCGGGCCGCGTGTGGTGCAATGGTGGCCTGGGCATCCGGCGCGCCTTCTGTGGACCGAAGCCCTCGATGGTGGGGATCCGAACCAAAAAGTGGATTACCGAGAGCAACTGTACTATCACGATGCCCCGTTTACCGATCCGATTCCCACTCTTCTGAAATTGCATGGGCGCTATTCGAGCAGCACGTTCTTTAAAGACCCCGACGCGTGGCTGACGACCGAATACGATCGCGACCGACGTTGGACGACGTCGACGATTCACCGGCTCACTGGCTATCAACTCACTGGCCCCGCAGAAAATCCACCCAAGATCCAATCCCGTATCCTGTTCGATCGGAGCATCCGCGATCGCTATGGAGATCCGGGTAGAATTATGCTCGAGCCGGATCTTGCAGGATTTTCGATTGCCAAGCAGATCAAAGACAATGTCGTTTTAGCCGGTATCGGTGCTAGTCCAGATGGAAACCGACCGTTCCTGGATCTTAAGAACCTTCAAACGCTTGAAACGAAAAGGCTTTGGAGATGCTCGAACGATCACTCAGAGAATGTGGTGGTTGTTTTGAACCGCGACGCGGAAATCACGCTTCTGACGCGACGTGAAAGCCCCCGAGATCCACCCAATTATTTCCTTCGACACCTGCACTCGGATCGAATCGAACCCCTCACGGATTTCATCGACCAGAATCCTGAATTGCGAGGCATCAGCAAGCAGATCGTGCACTACAAGCGTCCAGACGGGGTGCCACTCTCAGCAACGCTCTACCTGCCGGCAAATTATCAACCCGGAAAGCGTTTGCCCCTGGTCGTTTGGGCCTATCCATTGGAATTCAATGATCCCGCCACGGCTGGCCAAGTCTCTGGGAATCCAAACTCGTTCTTGCGCATCGCAGGTAGCTCTCATCTGGCCCTGCTTCTCCAAGGCTACGCGATCATGGACGATGCGGCCATGCCCGTGATCGGAGATCCAGAAACGATGAATGACACGTTCATCCAGCAGATCGTCGATGCGGCTCATGCGGCCATCGATCACGCGGTTTGGTTGGGTGTCGCCGACCCCAAGCGAGTTGCCATCGGAGGTCACAGCTACGGGGCCTTCATGACCGCCAACGTACTTGCCCACAGCGACCGCTTCCGCGCGGGGATCGCTCGCAGCGGTGCTTACAACCGAACGCTTACCCCATTCGGCTTCCAATCGGAACGAAGACCGCTATGGGAAGCCAAATCGGTGTATACGGAAATCTCTCCACTCATGCACGCGGACAAAATCAAAGCTCCGTTGCTGCTGATCCACGGCGAAATGGACAACAATCCGGGCACCTTTCCAATGCAGTCGCTGAGGATGTTCCAAGCCATCCAGGGCAACGGCGGGGTCGCGAAATTAATCATGCTACCCTACGAAGGACACGGCTACCGAGCTTGTCAATCGGTCATGCATGTTCAATACGAAACAGTCGCATGGCTTGATCAGTACCTAAAAGCAACTAGCGACGATTGATCTCATCGATCACAAAAAGAACATCCAACGGATCCAACGCACCATCGCGATTCGGATCGATCAAGGGCAAGCCCGCATCGAGGGTTGGGTCGAGCACCCGCGATCCACTGCGGTTGATCTCATCGATGATCAGTAACGCATCCAGAGGATTGAGCCCACCGGAATTGTCGGTGTCAAAAACATTGTTCGGATTGGTCCAACGTGCTGGGTCGTTGTCGCGTACCAAGAAACTGAGGCTGCCTGATATCACTCCACTGCCGCTCCCAGTGAAAACCACGGTCCGTGGATTCGAGGGCCGCTCGTTGTTGATTACCGATACCTCAAAGGTAGCTTGTGTGCTCCCAGCCGGAATCAATACGGTCGTTGGGAAACTCAAAATGCCGCTCGGACTCGCCGCCAGTGCTAGTAAAACTCCGCTTGCGGGTGCTGCAGATCGTATGCTCACGGTCGCCTGTGCGCTCGAATTGCCAGCGACTCCCTCGTCCAGTTCCGTCCGCGTTGCTGTGATTACCAACGGTTCATAATCTGTCACATCCAGAGAGACCCCAACCAACTCGAAGTCTTGGACCGCCGGTGTGAAACGAACGGTTTGAGTCCCATCGAAAAAGGAGTCATCGACCGCAGAAATCGAAACGGTCGTGCTGGCTTGGTTTGCAGGGATCGTCGCTGTGGCAGGAACGGTCGCTTCACTCGTGTCGCTGCTGGTCAAGCTGACCACCAGGGGATCGGCTAGGCTCGTGCCGCTGCGAGTGAGAGTCAGGACCACGGCTCCTGCTCCAGAATTCTCGACAATGGATGCCTTGTCGAGCGTCAACGTGAGCCTACCAGAGAAACTCGCAGTTACCTGAAACTGACGTTCCGCGAAACCACCATCATCATCGGTGACCCTCACGCTTGCATTATAGGTACCTGGATTGTTGTAGGTGTGCTCAGCATCAAAGAAACCCACCGTAGCTTGGCCAGCACTTCCCAAATTGGAAATAATCGCAGGACCGGTTGAGTCCGTAGAACCATCACCCCACTGGATGCGATAAGCAAAGGTTTCGGAACTGGGTGGGGTTGCTAAGGGCATTCCATATCCGACATCGGTGAACTGTCCGAGGCCCAGCAGGCTCAGCGGCACGCCAACCTGCGCGGTCTTGTTGGAGATAGCCGCAAGGACCGGTAGAGCGTTGGTGATCGATAGGGAAGTCGTGCTATTTTTCGCACCCAGCGATGCGCCTCCTAGCGATACGCGAATGTTCACGTCCGAATTGTCCCCGTATATGTGGCTGCCTGTAACGCGAACCGTTTGGGGGATCAACTCCCAGCCTATATCTTGCATCGCCGCGAGGTCCAAATTGCTGGCCAAAAGCCGCTCGCCGGTAGTGAAACTCTGCACCATGACCGGACGTCGACCTTCGATCATCGTGCTATTGGCAAAGTGGTCGCTGTCGGCCAGCGGTACTGCGGATCCAAAAATAGCCACCGAGTTTACACCGGCAAACTTGCTGTTGACGATTTTGCTGTCCCAGGCTGGCGAGGTGCCGAATCCCATGATGTGCATGAGTTCATGCGTGGCTACGGAAACGAAATCGAGCTGGTTGCTTCTCAATGCTCCTGCGTTCGTTCCGAAATACCATTCCCGACTGGAATCAAAGGAAATCGAGCCGCCCCATGGACCAACATCGGTCGCTGGGCTCGCCAACGCACCTGCTTGGCCTCGGCTCTGGACGGCACCCAAAAACGCTGGTCTAGACGATCGAGCCGTGAATCCACCCCGATCTGCCGATCCTCCCTCTGCCCCCCCCAAAGCTCTCGAACCTACAAATACCAAAAGCTCGTTGGACGCGATCGATAAGTTGGTCTTTGAGATACCTAGCCCAGTGGTCGGATGCAGGAACTGTGCATCCCAGGTGTCGCCAGCTTGCGGTTGTATGGCCAAAAGTGAATCGCTAAATTTGGAAGTGACCATATCAGCTGCCATCTGGAGCAATGCACGACGCGTTGTATCGGTAAAGAACCCGGAATTATCAAGCGTGTAGTCAAACCGAAACTTGATCGGTCCAGCCAAAGGCGGACTCTGGATCGTTGCCGATGAACTCGTTCCGTCACCCCACGCGATCGATCCAGTGATGGTTCCGAACAAGTCCGAGACGTCCAGCGTACGATCCAATAAGTAGCTTTGCCCCTCGGCCGTGAGCATCTCACGTGATTCGAGCAACTGGAACCCAAGACGTCTTTTTACGCTCGCTCGCTTTCTTTTCACGGATGAATCCTCTAAGGATTGAAGATACCTCCAAACGCCATCTTCGTATACTAATCGTATTAGGCGCAGTAGAGAAAGCCGCAAAAGACTAAAACCCGGATCGATTTTTCAAGACATCTACCGGAGCTAGACGTCGAATCCCCAAGGGCACTCGAGCCTCAGCGGTAACCCGGGTACCCACCCTCTTCGGCAAAGAATTCGCACCAGACAGGCAAATGCTGGCTGACCTGATTGGCTTGCTGCAAGGTTAAATTGAATTTGCGCAAGAAATCGATC
>CAILTZ010000807.1 GCA_903837255.1 uncultured Pirellula sp.
GCCGACCATCAAATCGAGCTTGCCATCGCGATCGTAATCGAACCACATCGCCGAAGTGCTCCATTGGCTCGAAACACCTCCAACCCCTGCAGTATCCGTCACTTCGACGAACTTGCCATGGTCGTTTCTATAAAGATGATTCGTGCCAACCGCGGTGATAAACACATCGACCCAACCATCGTTGTTGTAATCTCCGAATGCTGGACCCATGCCATAAAAAGTAACCGCCAAGCCTGCCTCCTGGGTTACATCTTTAAAGTTCCCTTTGCCATCGTTTTGGTACAAGCACATCGTCGGCGTAGGCTTGCTGTCGTCTCTTTTATTCCAAGACCAGTCGCAGGAGTTGACCAGCAGGATGTCTTGATCGCCATCGTTGTCGTAGTCCAAGAAACCACTTCCGCCACCCATCGTTTCGGGTAGCAAACGCTCTCCTTGCTTGCCGTCATAGTGAGTGAACTCAATTCCGGCCTGTGCGGTGATGTCGGTAAATGGGATCTGCGGAATCTCGACCGTGGCAGCTTTGCGTTCCTGGGGCAACGCCGTTTCGGTCTTCTTTTCGACGAACCGCTCTTTGGCCGGCCGGGTCGCGGCATAGATGCCACCGGCGATCAATGCCAAAAGAGCAATCACGCCCAGCGATCGCCAAAACATCTTGCCGATGACCGAGTCGTCTTCGATCTCGCCAACGCTGCTTTGAGCCCGGTTTGGATTTTCGGCGAGCCGACGCTGGACTTCTTTTTTCGAGGGCTGTTTTTTTGAAGAGTTCATAGACGATTCGAGAGGAGTTAAAGTCTAGAAACTTCAGTTAGAAGCTTCCGATGAAGAGGACAATGAGACGGATTCCGAAGCGGCTTGTGGAGGCAGACCTGGTGCCCCTGGTCTTTGCATCAAATAGATGACGATCGCTTCGGCAGCTCGATTGGCTGCCGGATACTTCTGACGAGCAGGCCGCCGCGCAAGGTTGCTGGCGTTGTCGTCCGGCTTGTAGCGCAAGTTGGCTTGGCGATGGAACTGGGCCTTGTCCTCAAAGCCCAATCGCTCATAGACGGTCACTAAATTCGCATGGGCCATGAGGTTCTCGGTGTCGATTTCCAAGACGCGCTCAAACTCGCTTTGAGCGAGCTTCAGATACCGCTGCTTGCCATCGTCATCCTCGGCACTTGCAGCAGCGAGTGCCAAGTCGAGGTAGGCAGATCCCAATTGGTTGCGGACGACATAATCGAGCGAAAAATCGAATTGCCGTTTGTTCCGCTCCTCGGTCTGGTCGTAAAGCACGCTCTTGAAATTATCAACGGCGACATCGAATTGTCCTTGTTGCCTTGCGATTTCTCCGGAGAGCCAAGCCGACGTCCATACCGGAGGCTTGGGCTCCATGGCCACCGAGCGAGCCAACGCCTCGGTGGCTCCATCGAGGTTTCCTTCTGCAAAGAAGACTCTTGCGATGTTGAGCGGGCCATCGTAGCGTCCAGCTTTCTCGACCTGTGAAAACGCCTCGGCCGCTTGTTTAAGCTGAGCGGTGCCGGTGAGTAACAGGCCGATCCCATAGTCGTTCCATCGTTGCCAAGTTGGCTCGATCGCCTTCTTGCTTCCCCCTTGCTGGCTATCCACTGGGACCTCGATGCGTGTCCCATCGGCAAGCACCACCGGCAGCAGGAGCTTGTCCTGGGCGATGACCGTGATGGGTAGTGGATTGATGCCCGCATCGCGTTTTGCAAAGTCACGGTCCCCGGGCTTGAACGCCTGGTCCATGAACTCGATGTAGCCACGATCGAACTTGCGATAATTGAGTTTCACCGTCACCTCGATGGCAGCAGAGATGTCCTTGGGCACATCGAGCCGATAGTGAACGGTTTGGCCTGCTCCAGGTGGGATTTGGTGGTCGTAGAGGGCGATGAAAATGTCTTGGGCGTTTCTTCTAGCGATGCGATCACCGTTTTTGTCGATGACGAAGTTGTTGACGAAGTGGGACCATTCATCGACCGCGCCGTCTTTGGTCAGTCCCCCGCTGATACCGATGACTCGATCCCCAGACTTGGCCTCAATCTCGAGCCAAAGCTCATTCGAATCGACAGTCCCTTGGGTCAAGTGGTGGCCGACCTTGAGGGTGCGGATGACGGTTTCGAGCAAGTAGGCTTGGCCGGCTTCGAGTGCTGGGACTTCGGGACGCAGTGGAGCGATGAGCTCACCTTCGAGAGTTCCACCTTTCCGCACCCCGAAGATATCGACTCTTGCGCAGTCCTTGAGGATCGATTGGGCTTGTTGGATTACCTCCTGGTCGCCTCGCCAGAAGGGCAGGGCGGTATTGGCCCCAGGGAAAAAGTGACTGTGCACCACGTTCTTGCCCGTCTCCGGATGGGGCTTGGATGCAAAGTCATTCGATTCCTTGTAAGGCATGTGGCAACCATTGCAGTTGGTTTGGGCTTTCTCAGGGTAGTAGAAACTGCGCGCCCCATGACCTGCTACACCGCTTAGCAAGTACGAGTCGTAGTGGTTTTGGCCTCGAACCCACTCCTTGTATTTGGTCAAGTTGCCTGGCAAGTGGACTTTGTGGCAAGTGCTACAAAACTCTGCCGATTTGAGGGCAGGTTTGAGCATCTCGCTTTTGTGGAAGGCTGGCTTGGCCTTGACCATCAGCATGTTGATTTGTTGTAGAAGATAATTTTCGCTGTAGGCGAAGGGGTAATGCTGAGGCTCTTCGATGATGTAGTCTGCGTTGCCGCGGGTCGATTCGATTTCGGTGATGGCGTGACAGACCGTGCATGTGATCCCGGCTTGGCTCGTCGGATCGTTGACGTCGTCGTAGTGCGGGTTGTCAAACGCACCGGAGAAAAATGGAACTGGGTCGTGGCAACCTGCGCAGAAGCGGGCCGCATGGACGTTCCCGTCTCGCTCCATCGAAACCTTGCGTGTCTCCCGAACAGCGTACAGATAAGCCGGGTTGTTGAACGAGCTGAAATGGTGGGCGCTGTGGAACCAATCGCCGTATACGTCCTGATGGCACTTCTTGCAGTACTCGTCGTTCATCAAAGCCCGCTTAGGGATGAAACTGCCATCTCGGGTACTGGCAAGCGAGTTTTCAAAGTATCTCTGACCGTCCGTCGGAGCCCGCTTGTTCCACTTGCGAGGATCCTGCGTCTGGGCGATGAGCATCGCACCGACGGCCAATGCTGTAGCGATGCCTACTCGCTGAGCGATCACCCAGCGGATACGGGTACCGACCAATCGGTGAAGCCAGTAAAGCCACATGGCCGCCACTGGCGCGATGATGTGCGCCCAGTAGACAACTCGCTTGCTGACGGGCCCTCGCATGAATTCAAAGGTTCCGAATTTGATCAGCAAAACGCCGCTGACCAAGACCACGACCCCAGCGATCAAGAGGGCATAGCCGATCCGCACTGCCCGGTGATTGCGTCGCTTGTATGACGCTTTCCAGTGAAAAAATCCAAACGCCAGGAACGGCAGGATCAGGGCCAAGCCCAAGACCAAATGGAGCAGGAACATGTAATGGTAAAACAAGTCCTGAAAGGTCCGCTGAAAGAACCACTCCGAGAAGGTCACTCCGGATAGATACAGACCGTTCGCCAAAAGCAACGAGAACAAGGAAAGCACGACTAGCAGTATCCTGCGCGTGCGGGGGGTGACCGCTAACTTGGGCTTGCTGCTTGCCGGTTTGAGCAGATGAGACAAATCGTTTGGTGCTGGCGCAGGTTCGGTGGACATCGTCGATGCCTTTGAGTGCAATGCAGATAGAAACAAATAGAAAACGGAGGACAACCAATGCTAGACGATAAGATGGTTTGCAAACCGCATCGCGAGTCGTTCCAAACCAGTCGCGATGCGCAAAGGGGCAAACCGTCGTACTTAGCAAGCCTCTTTGGGGGGTGGCTCTGGGACCTCCAGCTCGCCACTTGAAGCGAACTGAGACGTTGGTCGAGCATAAGAATGATGACCACGGCGCTCCCCGGCTGCACATCGAGCTGAGGAGATTCCGGCATTCGACACAACAAGCCGGTGACCAAGAATCGGCAGCAGCGTCGGCTCGACTGCGGATTTGGTCCGACACCCGGGTCCCTCGCAAGGCCTCGTCGGAGGCTCGAGGGTAAAGCTCAGCGAGCCTCGTTCGTAGCGAACATAAAGGGATAGAACCATCTGACCGGCCACAGGTGGCCTGGTCTCTACCCAGCGATTCGTGGAATCTCCCAGCCCCGAGCAACCCGCGTGGGTCGCGGTCGATGTCCAAAGGCAGTTCGACAAGAACAATATCCCCCAAAGCAAAAAGCGGCCGAGGCTCGACCCATTGGGTCGCCTGCCGCACGTTGACTTCGAGTTGTTCGGTCTTGGGATGGCCATGAAAAGTTTGTCGGGGCTAGGTCGAGGCTTCTGCCGCCAGTCCTGCTACTTGGGTATTAGTCCCACTAACTCTACGGACGGCAGGGGGCACCGGTTCGGCCAAAGGTGGCTTTAATGCCCAGCAGGACGACATTGACATTTTCGGGCTTCGATCCGGAAAATCCAATGTGAACCGCCCGGATTCTGTCAATTTAACCGTTTGAGTACCCATTCGGCCCGGAAATTCGCAAGAAATCGGTCTGCTATTGGGCGTTGTGCGGTTCTGAGGCGGGGCTTTGGGCCTCGCTTTTTGGGGTCTGGTCGGGCGCCTCCGAGAGCTTGGGAAGTGGCTTGGCCGGGAC
>CAILTZ010000808.1 GCA_903837255.1 uncultured Pirellula sp.
CTGGCGGCTCGGCCGAGACCCAGACCTAGTCGTTCCGATGAATACCAAGGCTTACAATGTCCCGGCCTCGGGCAGCGTCGACTATCAATACTTCGTCGTCGATCCAAAGATCACCGAAGACCGCTGGGTCGCATCGGCCCAAGTCATCCCAGGCGATCCGTCGGTGGTCCACCATGCGATCGTCTTTATCCGACCTCCCGACGACGCCGAGTTTATCGGTGTCGGTTGGCTGACGGCTTACGTCCCCGGACAAATGGCAACACGCTTTCCCCAAGGTTACGCGCGGAAGATTCCCGCTGGATCGAAGTTCGTCTTCCAAATGCACTACACCCCCAACGGTCGTGCCACGAGCGATCTATCGAAGATCGGGCTCACCTATGTCGACGAGCCGACCGTTACCCACGAAGTGTTCACGGTTGTCGGAATCGACCAAGACTTTGAAATCCCTCCCGGTGCAAACCACCATAGCGTCACGGCCAAGGTTCCCCGATTCCCCAAAGACGGAGAACTGCTCGCAGTATCCCCTCACATGCATGTGCGTGGCAAAGCATTCGAACTCCGCGCCCGTCGCTCGAATGAGTCCGAAGTCCTCTTGCATGTGCCCCGCTACGATTTCAATTGGCAACACACCTACGAATGGAACGAAAAGATCCCGCTTGGCGATGTCGATGGCCTGGAATTCACTGCCATCTTCGATAACTCGGATGCCAATCCCACCAACCCCGCTCCTGGCGAGTACGTCATGTGGGGGGACCAAACCTGGGAAGAAATGGCCGTGGCTTTTTTTGAGGTGGCCCGACCTCGAAATGGCTCAGGCAACTTGCAAGCTCGCAGCATTGCCGAGCGCAGCGAACGTAACCCAGGGGACCCTGGGGCCATGAGCAAGTCGGCCGACCCCCAGAGCTCAGCAGCCATGAAGTATGCCGACGACTACGTCGCCAAATGGGACGCCAACAAAGATGGGATCGTCTCGTGGGAAGAATCCCCGCGAGTTCTTCGCGATTTTGGGTTCTCTCGCATCGACCGCAACAACGACCGCCAAATCACCCGCGAGGAATTGATCGAAGCTGGGCAGACAGCAAGCCAACGACGGGGCGGTCAATAATCCATGCTGCACAATCCAGATTCCAGCCCCCCATCCGATCACTCCGATTTCGACCCAGACCGAGTCAGCTTCACCAGCCGCCTTTTCGCCTGTGTCATGGATTATCCCAAATTCTGTCTAGGGCTCCTAATCCTCCTGACGGCTCTTGCCATCGGTGGTTATCTCGATCCCGACTGGCCAGAAAAACTGCGTTCTCGATGGTTTCCTAACACCGAGAAACAGGAAGTCGTGTCTAGCGAAAGTACCACTAAAGCAAACAGCAGCCCCCCGGGCAACCCCAACCCCCAAAGACGCTTGGGTCGCCGAGGTGGTTTCACCGGATCCGGTGGACGAGGCGAAGCAGTCCTGGTGGTCAAATCGCCCGCGATCTTCACCCCCGAAGGCTCCCGAGCCTTCCGCGAAGTCGTCGATCGAGTCGATCAACTCGATGTCGTCGCCTCGGTCCGATCGCTCGACCAAGCCCCACCGCTGAACATCTTCGGCTTAAACGAACCGATCCTCCCGCGAGGCAATGCCAGCCAGCAGCGTTTCGAGGTCGCCAAAAAGAAAGCCACCTCGCATCCGCTGGTCGTCGGGCAAATGCTCTCCGACGATGCTCAAACGGCACTCGTCGAGATCCAATACGACTGGCTTTACATCCAAGACAACGCCCAATGCACCGAGCCGATACTCGCGGCTGCGCGTCAAGTCGCCTTGGAGCATCCCCAAGTGCCGATGGAGTTCCATGTCACCGGCAGCGTCCCGCTGCGCATGGTTCTGATGAAGAACAATCGAAGCAATGAAATTCGTTATCAAGTCATCGGCTATAGCATGATTCTCCTGATGGCTATTATCCTCTTTCGAGGTCTCTCGGTCGTCTTGGTCGTCGCTGCTGCACCGGTCATCGGTGTTTTTTGGACGCTGGGATTCCTTCGCTACTTTAACCTTCAAGAAAACCCATTCAGCTTTGTGATTCTCCCGGTCCTGCTGAGCCTCGTCGGTTTTACCGATGGTGTACACATCATGATCCATATCCGCAAATGCATGCGGGAAGGGATGGTCCCCAGGGACGCTTGCAAACGCACCCTCGAGCTCGTCGGACTGGCTTGCTTTTTGACCTCTCTGACCACCGCCATCGGAATGGGTTCACTGGCTTGGGCCAACCACCAAGTCGTCCGGGAATTCGGTTGGTCGTGCGTGCTGGGAGTGACTCTGACCTGGATCTCGGTCATGCTGGTGATCCCGCTCATCAGCATGACTCGCTGGAGCAAACGATTTACCGATGGTTCCGAGCGAGATCTGCTTCACCATGTCATCGAGCGGATCGAACCTACGATCGGATGGATCATCGATCGCAGGCGAGCCATCAGCTATTTATCGATCGCTTTGACCCTGATTCTTGGGGGCATCGCTTTTTCCTTGCGACCTGATGATCGCAAGTCCAGCGCCATTCCAACTGGCAGCGATGCTCAGCAGTCTCTGGCTCATTTGGACCAAGCCATGGATGGCCTGGATGTCTGCTTGATCGATGTGAAATGGGATCGGAACAAATTAAGCAAAGAGCAGGTCGCCACGGCCATCGACCAAGTCGAATCGGTTCTCAGAAAAGAGCCCCTCATCGGCCATCCGCTCTCGCTGGTAACCCTGCTAAACGCCCTTCCGGGCGAAGGTTCGGTGTTGGACAAACTCTCGATGGCCGAGCTCTTACCCCCACCTCTTCGCCAGAGGCTCTTCAACGAGGAGCAAGCCACCGCGACGGTGACTTACCGCTGCAAGGATCTCGGCACGGCTACCTACCAACCCACCTACGAGCGAATCGATCAAGCCTTGCAATCGATTGTCGCAAAGAACCCCGGACTCTCGATGGAGATGCAAGGTGACGCGATTTGGCGCTGGCGAAACCTCTACACGATCGTTACGGATTTGACCGCTAGCCTAGGTAGCGCTGCGTTGATCATCTTCGGTGTCTTGGCAATCGCCTATCGCTCACTGCGACTGGGCCTAATCGCAATCATCCCAAACATTCTCCCGCTGCTCGCCTCAGCAACCTACATGGTGATCACCAAGCAACCCTTGGAGGTCGTGAGCGTCTGCTGCTTTACGATCTGCCTTGGGATCGCCGTCGACGATACGATCCACTTCATGTCGCGGTATCTCGAGGAGAAGAAGTACGGTGGCTCCCACGACGCAGTGATCCAGCGGTCTTTCCGAGAAGTCGGCACCGGGATGATGATGACAACCATCGTCTTGGTGGCAGGCTTTAGCTCCGTCGTCACCTCCGACACTCGCGACCACCGAGTCTTCGGCGCACTGGGGGTGATCACCTTGGTCACCGCCCTGCTTTGTGATATGTTCTTGCTGCCGGCGATGTTGGCCTATTTCGACCCCCCGAAAAAATCCAATCAACGCACTGCAAGCCCTTCTCTAAGCGATCCTACCATCGAAACGCAGCCTATCTAATCGCATGTCTGAGAGCCAGCAAAAACTAGTCACTGCATGGCACATCCATCAACAAGGGGACATCGCAGCGGCAAGGCAAGCCTACGAAGAGGTTCTCAAGAAAGAACCCAACAACGCCAATGCTTGGTGCTACCTAGGCATTGCACTGCACGACCAGCGGGACTACGCCAATGCCGTCGAAGCTTACCAAAAAGCCGTATCGATCCAGCCAGCCTTCCCGATCGCCCTGAACAACTTGGGCAACTCACTCCGCTATCTGGGTCGCATCGAGGAGTCAGACAAAAGATTCCAACAGGCGATTGACCTCAAGCCCGATTACTTCAACGCCTATCGAAACCGAGGCACTCTGCACGCTTGGACCGGACGAATCGATCTGGCCCTGAAGTACTACGCCGATGCGATGCGACTCCACCCCCAAGATGCCGAACTCCATCGCAATCTCGGCGTGATCAGTCTGCTCCAAGGCAACTTCGAACTCGGTTGGAAAGAGTACCGCCATCGCTGGAAATGTGTCGAAGCCATCCAGCACCGATACGCACAACCCAAATGGACCGGCCAAGATCTCCAGGGAAAGACAATCCTGCTTTATGCCGAACAAGGGCTCGGAGATACAATCCATTTCATCCGCTACGCCAAGATCCTGCAAGAACGTGGGGCTCGAACGATCGTTCACGCCCAAGCCCCATTGATGGCGATCCTCCAAGGTTGCCCAGGGATCTCGAACCTCATCCCGAACACCTGGAGGGTCGATCAGCCATTCGATTACCACTGCTCACTGATCGATGCGGCCGATGTGCTGGGAACCAACCTGAGCAACATTCCTGGCAACGTTCCTTATTTAAAAATACCCGAGAACCTCGTCGGATACTGGAAGCGACAACTCGGGACGATCCTGCCACCTGCGAAACGCCGAATCGGTTTGGTTTGGCAAGGCAATGCAGACCATCAAGCCGATATGTTCCGCTCGTTCCCCCTCGCGTCGCTCGAACCCCTAAGCCAACTCGACGAGGTTCAACTCGTCAGCTTGCAATTCGGACGCGGCAGCGAGCAGATTAAAAATTGGACTGCGAGCAAGCCGATCTATACCCTTCCAGAAGACATCGACCGATCCAGCGGTGCGTTCATGGATACAGCGGCCATCCTGCAACATATGGATTGGATCGTCACGAGCGATACCTCGATGGCTCACTTGGCCGGGGCCTTGGCCCGCCCAACACTCGTCCTCTTGGGATTCACCCCCGATTGGAGATGGCTGCTCGACCGCGACGATAGCCCTTGGTATCCCACCGCAAGGCTCGTACGACAAACGAAAATCGGAGAGTGGCGCAGCCTTGGCCAGCAAGCCGCCGATCTATTGGCCCAAGAGTTTCGTACATCCCAAGCAACATCCTTATGATTTCAGGCATCGCCCCGCTGCGTATCGGCAACGTCGATATCGGTTTTCCGGTCGTCCAAGCTGCCTTGAGTGGCTATAGCGATTGGGCCATGCGCCTCATCGCACGCCGCATGGGGGCGTCGTACTCGCTGTGCGAAGTCATGCTCGATCAATTCCTAGTGAGCCTCAAAGAACGCAAAAAGACCCAGCACTTTTTGTACAACACACCCGAAGAACATCCCGTGGCCGGCCAGCTCATGGGAGCCGAACCCGAACAGTTCTCCCTCGGTGCCCAAAAGCTCGTCGAAGCCGGCTTTAGCGTCATCGATATCAACTTTGGCTGCCCGGTTCGCAAAGTACTCGGCCGATGCCGAGGTGGATTTCACCTGAGCCAACCCCCGGTCGCCTTGGAAATAGTTCGCCGAACACGCGATATCGTCCCGCCTGAAATACCCGTGACAATCAAAATGCGGCGTGGGATCGATGACACCCAAGAAAGCCGCGACAACTTTTACCAGATCCTCGATGGCGCGTTTGCCTACGGCATCGCTGGGATCACCGTCCACGGACGAACCGTCGAACAACGCTACATCGGACCTAGCCGCTGGGCGTTCCTCAAAGAAGTCAAACAGCATGTCGGCAAAGAAAAAATCATCCTCGGTAGCGGCGATCTCTTCAGCGCCCATGACTGCTTGCGCATGATGCTCGAAACCGGCGTCGATGGCGTGACCGTCGCCCGAGGATGCATCGGCAACCCATGGATCTTTGGCCAGGCCCAAGCGATCTTCGATGGCAAGCCCCTGCCCGCTCCACCGAGCGTCCACCAGCAGCGCGAGGTCATGCTCGAACACTTTCGGCTCGCCGAACAACTCTATGGACCGGAGCGAGCCGGAGTCCCGATGCGCAAGTTCGGGATCAAATACTCCGCCTCGCACCCTCGCGGATTGGAGGTTCGCGAGCAGTTCGTTCGCGTGAAAAACTTCGACGAGTGGAATGCCGTCCTCGATCGGTGGTACGCCGAGGATCAGCCCGGCGTATACCCCAGCCGCAGCCTCTACGAGCAGGAACAAGAGTGCGGGTAGTTCCAAAATGACCATTCCGCATCGAATCTCCCTAGCCAGAGCTTGGACTCCTCTAGACCATCAGCCAGAGGTCCTGAATCTTCAGCGGTTCTTTCAAAAGCCCACCAACCTCTGCTCCCAAACCACCATCCGACTGCGAATCGATAGCCAACGCGAATTCCAATCCGTTCATCTAAATGGCGAGCAACTCGACAGGAATTCAAAACCCAGAGTTGGGAATGCCAAGCAGGTTGATGCTGAGAATTCTCTCGAATTCGGTTATGATTGGGATATCACAGAGAACCTGAAAACTAGAAACCAACTAGTCCTGTGTTGGCCTGTCCCTGATCCCCATCCTCCAGAGTCCCTACCGAGTTTCGAAGTATGGCTAGAGATTTTCGCACCCTGATCAAGTCGACCCTCCTGGGGCTCCTGACCCTCAGCGCTGGGGTCTTAACGACCTGCGTTTTACCGGGCACGATCGTTTTCGGGCAGGAAGCGACCAAGCCCGCCGAGCCTCCTCTGGATGAGTCGGTCAATGTCCAAGCCCTCCTGGATGCTCGGCTTGCGACCGAAGATCTCGATCTGGGCTGGATCCGCCTGTTCGATGGCCAATCCCTTCTGGGCTGGAAAGCCACCAGCGAAGTCGACTGGAAAGTCGAAAAAGGGGAAATCGTTGCGACCCAAGGCAAGGCGGGATTCTTGCTCAGCGATGTACGCTTTAGCGATTATGAAATCGAACTGGAATTCCAGGCTGAAGAAAAAACCAACAGCGGCCTTTTCCTGCGAACCAGCGACGCGGCGAGCGATCCTGCCAAAGACTGCTACGAAATCAATATCGCTCCGACCGACAACCCATTCCCAACCGGCTCGATCGTCGGCAGAGCCAAAGTCGCCGAACAAGTCACTGCGCCGGAGGCTGACCAATGGCACTCGCTCCACGCTCTGGTCGATCAAGATCACGTCCAAGTCTGGGTCAACGGCCAACAAGCTGCTGACTACAAAGACACCACGGGGCTGACCGCCGGCAAGATCGGGTTGCAGTTCCGCGAAGGTTCCATCCGGTTCCGAAACATCCGACTGCGTCCCATCGGATACAGCGTCCTACCCAAAGCCGAAAAAAGCGATTGGAACGAACCAGCCGGGGCCATCCAAGCCACCTTCACCGATGCCGGTACGATCAAACTCAAAGGTGGCCGCGGCCACATCGAGTTGCTACAGCCACACGCCAACCTCTGCTTGCAAGCCACCGCGCTGACCCTCACCGAAAATGTCAACTCGGGGATCTTCTTCCGATGCATCCCCGGCGAAGACATGAATGGCTACGAATGCCAAATCCACCACGGATTCAAAGAGGACCGGCGACGGGCCGTCGACGCCGGCTCGGGTTCGATCTTCCGACGCCAAAACGCAAAAGCCGTCTTGAGCGACGAAGGCAAACCGGTCCACATCACCATTGTCGCCGACGGCCCGACACTCGCGACATGGGTCGAAGGTGTCCCGGTCGTCTCCTGGACCGATACCCGGGCTCCTAACGACAACCCTCGCAAAGGACTTCGCACCGAAGCTGGCACGATCATGCTCCAAGGCCATGACCCCGGCTCCGAGGCCGAATTCACCTCCATGACGATCTGCCCCCTGCCCTGATAAAACCGGATAAGAAGGTGTCGCTATGCCCTCCCGTAGAACCTGGTCCAGTGGGTTAGTTCATACCAATCCAATTCTAAAGCTTGTCCTGCTGGCCGGGTTGCTCTTGAGCTCGGAACTCAGTGCCCAAGAAGACCCCCGCAGTATCTTTGACGGGACCTTTGAGGGCTGGGAAGGTGACTGGAATCACTGGCGGATCGAACAGGGAACCATCGTCGGTGAAATCCCCAAGGGCAAAACGCTCGGCAAGAACACTTGGCTGGTCTGGAGGGCGGGTCAACTCAAGGACTTTGAACTCCAGCTTCAGTTCCACATCTCGGGGCTTGCCGCTGCCAACTCCGGGATCCAATTCCGTTGCCAAGTCGACCATGTCGACCATGTTTCGGGTTACCAAGCCGACCTCGATATGGGGAGCACTTGGCTGGGCCGCATCTACGACGAGCACGGCCGAGCAATGCTCGTCGAACGAGGCGAGCGTGTGAAGGTCTTGCCCGATGGCAAACGTCTTTCCAAACGCTATGCACCGGTTCATCAGTACCCGGTCCTGTTCCGTGAGAACCAATGGAACGATTACCGCATCGTTGCCATCGGCGAAAGGATCGACGTCTACGTCAACGGCGCGTTGTTCTCTCAGCTTTGGGATCAGCAGATCGATCAAAAGGATCTTTCAGGGAGCCTTGCGCTGCAATTGCACTCCGGTCCCGAAACCCGCATCGCATTTCGAAACATCACCCTCGAGACGCTAACCGATCAAGATTCAGAGCGATTGGCCAAGTTCGATCTCCCTGATGAATCTCCATCGCTTCAAGCCCAGCAGGAAGGCTTCGTACCGCAGGGTACTGATAACAAACCTCTCAACCTAGGCTTTGAGCTCGGTACCCTCGAGGGTTGGACAGCCCTCGGCAACGCATTTGATCAACAACCGGTCAAGCAAGATGGCATCTCGAAACGCTGGCCCGGTCAAAACAGCAACAAACAAGGCGATTTTTTCATCGGTGGATTCGAAATCGTCCAAGACCTTGGAACTGGAACCCTCGAATCACCGACCTTCAAAGCAACTCACCCTTATGCTGGTTTCCTCTTTGGTGGAGGCCAGGACAACTCGACCCGTGCCGAGGTCATCTTGCATGACGCCTCGGGGACCGAGACGAAGGTGATCGCAAGGGCATCGGGCGACAATCGAGAGCAGATGCGACGTATTGCAATCGATCTTCGCGACTACCAAGGTGCCTTGATCAGCGTCCGGCTCGTGGACGAAAACCCCGGTGGTTGGGGCCACCTGAATTTCGATGACTTCCGATTCTATGATGCACCCCCTGCATCGAGCCTTGTCTCCGACTCAGGCCCCCGCTCGACCTTCAACGCCGTCCTCCATTCCCTGGTCCCCAACAAGATCGCTGCATCGGATCAATCCAGCGTAGCGAACAAGACCCTCGAACAGATGCACGTCCCCGAGGGCTTCTCGGTCGATTTGATCGCAGCCGAACCCGATGTCCATCAACCGATCGCATTCGCATTTGATCCAAAAGGAAGACTCTGGGTCCTCGAAGGGCACTCGTATCCACAAAAGCGGCCCGAAGGCCAAGGTCTCGATCGGATCGTGATCTTCGCGGATGCCGATGGCGATGGACGATTCGAGCATCGCAAAGTGTTTATCGAAGGACTGAACCTAGCAAGCGGCATCGAGGTCGGACATGGTGGGGTCTGGGTCGGAGCCGCGCCGCAGCTGTTATTCATCCCGGATCGCAACCAAGATGATTCTCCCGATGGGCCCGCCCAAGTCCTCCTCGATGGCTTTGGATTCGGAGACACCCACGAGACCCTCAATAGCTTTGTGTGGGGACCCGATGGCTGGCTCTATGGCAACCAAGGTGTTTTCAATACCTCGTCGATTGGCAAGCCCGGAACGGCAGATCAAGATCGCGTGGTTCTGGCCGCAGGTGTCTGGCGTTACGATCCGATCGAGCACCGCTTCGAGGTCTTCGCGCACGGCACGAGCAACCCATGGGGCCTGGACTACGACAAGCACGGACAGTTCTTCATGACCCACTGCCGAAGCTTCTGGGGAAAAGGTGGCACAACGCACATTATGCACGGCGGCCATTATTGGAACCAAGTCAACGGCGGATACGCTCCATTTATCTCGAACGTCGGAGTCCCCAGCGCCGCGCATCTGCAGAACTTCCTCTTGGCTTCGGCCCGTTACGATTCAGGCGAAGGTGGAGCGGGTAGACCCGGTACAGGCGAAATCTACGGTGGCCATTCGCACGTCGGCACGGCGATCTATCTCGGGGACAATTGGCCCAAAGAGTACCGAAACCACTTGCTCACGCACAACCTCCACGGCCACCAGCTCAACCATCAAATCAATCGTCGCGAAGCGGGTGGATACAACTCGATCCATGCCGGCAATGATCTGTTCCTGTGCAGCGACGGAGCCTTTGTCGGAGTCGATCTGGCCGTCGGTCCCGATGGGGCTCTGTACATGAGCGATTGGGTTGATACACGGCACTGCCACAACCCGGGAGTCGAGCAGTGGGACCGAGGCAACGGTCGCATCTATCGCATGAAGTACGATGCGACCTACAAACCCAACCGACGCGACTGGACCAAGGCTACCGACGTGGAGCTTGCCCAAGCACTGACGCTCTCAGACGATTGGCATGTGCGTGCAGCAAGACTGGTCCTTACCAGCCGCTATGCGGGCAAACCACTCCCACCGACGCTCGCCGATTCGATCCGGCGAATTGGCCAAAACGAGGGCCAAAACGAGCCATCTGAAAAGCCGGACCAAGTTCGTAGGCGACTCAGCGCCCTGTGGGCCTTGCAATCGCTACGCGCTGTGAGTGCCGATGATATCGCTCTGTGGCTTGCCGACGAGAACGAAGTCGTACGCGGTTGGGGAGTTCGACTCTTGAAAAGTGCTGAATCGCTTCCCGGGTTGGCCATGAAAGATCCATCGCTGATGGTCCGGCGCGAGATCGCACTGGCTGCTGGTCGACTACCAGGCAACGGAGCCTGGGAGGCCCTCGAGATCCTCTGCAATCAACCAGAGAACGCCCAAGACCGCGACTTGCCAGTAATCCTTTGGCAGTCGATCGGTAAGCTCTGGTCTAACCGGAACGCATCTGCAGAAGCGCGCGCGCTGGGGCTCTCTGAATCGACACCTTTGGATAGCCTCCGCGATAGCATCCTGTGGTATGCGGCCAAGACCTCCGAATCCGGTAGGGTGGAGCTGATCTGGACGTTGCCCAAGGCCGACGAGGGCAAGCTTCTGCATCATTTGGAGATTCTTGAGTATGCCCTCCGTGGCCAAGGCGAGTTACGGCCCAATGATGCTTGGAGAAACATTGCACCGACGCTCTATGGCTCGGCCAGCCCTGCGATCCGAAATCTTGCAGAGTCCATCGGTGCTCAAATGGGAGACAAAGTTCTTTTCGATACCGTGCGCAAGAGGTTTGCAAGCAGCGAGTCGATC
>CAILTZ010000809.1 GCA_903837255.1 uncultured Pirellula sp.
GCTCCAAACCATCAATCGATGCATCCAAGAGCATCGCAAAATCGATGCAATCTATGAATCGACCGGCAGTCCCGCAAGGCAGCGGATCCTCGAACCTTATGGATTAATCATCTACCAATCGAGTATTTATCTCGTCGCCATCGAGTCCGGCCAGCATTTGGATTTGGAACCTGAAGAGCGACTCAGGCATTGGAAACTCGATCGATTCCAAGGGACCTCGGCCCTCGACGCATGGTTCAAACCCGACCCAGAAATCGATCTCGATGTCCACTTGGGACGCTCCGGCGGGATCTTTAGCGGTGACAAACCCTCCCTATACAAAGTCCGATTGACGGCCAAAGCGGTTCGTTGGGTCCAAGAGGAACCTTGGCACGCCGAGCAGCAAATCCAGATGCAAGCCGATGGTTCGGCTATCCTGAGCGTACCAGCATTCCACCCCCTGGAAGTCATCCCGCAGATACTCAGGCTCGGTTCGGCGGCTGAACTCTTAGAGCCTGCCAGCGCTCGCAAGATTCTCGCCGAGCAGATCGCCGATATGGCTGCTGTCTACCATGCGAAGCCGACGAAATCCAAACCCTCAAGCAAGAGTCGCTACGAGCAGCAATAGCTACAGAGGCTCGCTACTCCTCGAGCCGTTCCTTGATCCATGAAACGATCATCGCCCGATGGTTGTTGCTCAAGACCCATGGGTCGATCTGCACTCCCAGGCTCTCCGCAGCGCAGACCGCGATGTCGACCGAGCGAACCCCTTCATACTGCGAGAGTCGCTTCCCATCCTCGAAGATAGTGCTGCCTGGGTCCGAAAAATCGCTCTCGAAGACGTCCCGTAACTTTGCAATCCAGTCCTCGGGGACCCGCTGCGATCGGCAGTAGTCGCACGACCAAATCTCATCGCCATCGCATAGCGAAATAAGAGACAGAGCAAGCGGCTTGCTGATTTTTGAGAATCCTTTCGACATCGGTGCTCCCGTCCCTCGCGTTCCTTTGGACGACATTCTAGTGTATATTCGGATCCGTTTAAAACTTGGACATCTATCATTACCTCTCTAGCAGCAAATTCCAAGCGATGACGTATCACGAAACGATTTCTCGTATCGAAAATCTCATGGATCCAGACGGCAATATTCTTTTGAATACAACCATCGAGGATGCCGAAAAACGGGTGCTAAGCGGCAAGGCAGACCAAGTCGCCCAGATCGACGGACAGTTTGCTATTTGCGTCGCACAAGGAAAAACGGTTCGAATGGCTCGCTCGATCGGTCGGCCCATGCGCTACTTCCTTGCTAAGAAGGTAGACGGACCATGCCTGATCGTCGCCGAGCAAATTCAAGACATCCGAAAGAAACTTACCGAACTGGGGCTCGACGATCAGTTTCATCCGTCTTACACCCGCATGGTCCCCGCACACTTTGTCGTCGAGCTGGAACTCATCGGATGCCCAGACCCCAATCCACTCTACACTCGCTTTTTTAATCCGGTGCGAAATCGATGGTCCAACGACCTAGACGCAATTGGTGCCAATTACATTGGACAACTCGCTGCCCAGTGCGACCAGTGGCTCGATCGCATCGGCTCATCTGAACCCATCGGTGTGATGTTTTCTGGCGGGATCGACAGCGGTGCGGTGCTGCTGGTTCTCAATCACCTGATCCTACGCAGAGGCCAAGCACCCCAGCGACTCAAAGCCTTTACACTGTCGGTCGATGGTCGGGCCCAAGACGCCCAGCAAGCCAACGAATTCCTCAAGCGCTGCGGACTACAGATGCTCCTGGAGGTGGTTGATGTAAAGAGCGATAAGCTCGATTGGCGACACGCGGTGCGCGTGACCGAAGACTACAAGCCGCTGGACATCCAAGCTGCAACGATGGGATTGGCCCTCTGCCAAGCGATCCGCGATCGATATCCCAACTGGAGATATCTTGTCGACGGTGACGGCGGTGATGAGAATCTAAAAGACTACCCCATCGAAGAAAATCCGGAGCTAACGATCCGAAGTGTTTTCAATAATTTGATGCTCTACCAGGAGGGTTGGGGGGTTCATGCGATCAAGCATTCGTTGGTTTATTCGGGTGGACAAAGCCGCGGACATGTCCGAACCTGGGCACCGGCAAAACAGCTTGGGTTTACCGGTTTTAGCCCCTTTGCTCTACCTCGTGTGATCGAGGTTGCCGAAGGCATCCCGTTTATCGAATTGACCGACTGGGACCACGATAAGCTCTATCGGCTCAAAGGTGAAATCGTGCGCCGAGGCGTCGAGCATGTCACTGGAATGCAACTCCCGGTGTTCCCGAAACGGCGGTTTCAGCACGGTGCTGTCCATTCGGACGACTTCGAGGCGATCTTCCCCAAGCACGAAGCAGCCTATCGGCGCGAGCTGTTGGGATACTTTTCATAAGGGGCAAAAACATTCCAAAGCCGCTGGCTACCGGTTAAGCAAATATTCGCCAGCGGATGTTTCTACTCACGCCTCACGCCTCAGAGGCAGGCTATATCAAGCCGCATGCTTTCTGGACACGATTAAGCACCCCACGTGCGACCTTCCTTGCCCGCTGAGCTCCCTGCTCGAGGGCTTGATTCACATAAGCATCATCGCTGGCAAGTTGTGCTCGACGTGCACGCAGAGGATCCAAAAATACATCGGCGGCATCCGCAAGACGTTTTTTAATGTCACCGTATCCGAACCCGCCTCGTTGGTAGATCGCCCTAACCTCTTGACGCTGCTCGTCGGTCGCAAACAAAGAGTACAACTGATACAGGTGATCTGTGTCCGGATCCTTGGGGGCCTCCATGGGTCGCGAATCGGTGCTGATCCTCATGATCTTCTTGCGCAACTCCTTGGCGTCCTCGAATAACCCGAGCGTATTGCCGTAGCTCTTGCTCATCTTCTGGCCGTCGGTCCCAGGGACCTTGGCCGTGTCTTTGACGATCCTCGCCGTGGGTATCACAAACGTCTCGCCATAGTGAGCATTGAAACTGCGAGCCAAATCTCGGCAGACTTCGATGTGCTGATTCTGATCCTCACCTACGGGGACGCACTGGGAGTCGTAGGCCAGGATGTCAGCAGCCATCAAAACAGGATAAGTAAAGAGCCCCGCGTCGGCCTTGATCCCTCGGGCTTCTTTGTCCTTGAACGCAACACAGCGTTCGAGCAAGCCCAGGGGGGCACCGGTCATAAGGATCCAGTACAACTCGGATACCTCGGGTATATGAGACTGCAAAAACAGGGTAGCCTTACTCGGATCCAGACCCAATGCCAGCAGGTCCAATGCAGCATCTTTGACGTTTGCTCGCAAGACACCCGGCTCACGGATCGTTGTCAGGGCGTGCAAGTCGGCGATGAAGTAGTATCCATCATGCTCGTGCTGGAGTTCGATGTACTGCTTGATAGCGCCGAAATAATTGCCCCAGTGAAAACGTCCCGTAGGCTGTATTCCGCTCAAAACTCTCATGGGAACCTGTCAATAAAAGGAAGGATTTTTACTTCGGACTGCCCGGTTGCGGCTTGGTCGGATTGGCACTGCTGATCTGAAGCGTCTTGACACATTCGCGGATCGAGGACAAGCCCAGTTCGCGTATCGCTCCTGGCAACTGCTCGATCAATCGGGTGCTAACCATCGGATCGTAATAGTTTGCCGTTCCGATCTGGATCGCAGATGCTCCCGCGACGAAAAACTCCATCGCATCATCGATCGTCGCAATGCCTCCGACCCCAACGATCGGTACCGGAACACTCGATGCAACTTGGTGCACGCACCGAAGTGCAATCGGCTTGATCGCCGGACCGCTCATGCCACCGACGGTGTTGGCCAACATCGCTTTACGCCGTCGCCAGTCGATCGACATGCCAAGCACGGTATTGATGCAAGTGACCGCGTCGGTACCGGCCTCGTAAGCCGCTTTGGCAATCTGTGCTATGCTCGTGACATTTGGCGTAAGCTTGGTCAAAATCGGGCAGTCAATTACCGCTCTGACCCCAGAAACGACGTTGTAACAGGCTTGTGGGTCGCTGCCAAAATCGATCCCGCCGCTGACATTCGGACAGGAGATATTGAGCTCCATCGCGAAAAGGCCAAGCGGAGCAAGCCGTTGGGCTAGGTACACAAAATCCTCATGCGACTTGCCCGCGACGCTCACGACGATGTCTGCACCCGTGGACTTTAGATAGGGCCAATGGTTCTCGATGAAGTAATCGATTCCGTCGTTGTCCAGACCGATCGCATTGAGTAACCCTGCGGAAATCTCAACGGTTCTCCACGGCGCATTGCCGGGTCTTGAGTCGCGGGTGATGGTTTTTGGTAGGATCCCACCCAAGGCTCGCAGATCGACAATATCGGCCATCTCCTTGGCGTAACCAAAGGTACCCGAAGCGACCATGATTGGGTTCTTCAGCCGCAAACGTCCTAACTGTACGCTAAGGTCGATTTCGGTCTTTGGGGTATGTGTTTCCAATGCAGTCGCCACTACGGATGGAGTGCTTAAGCGTTTACTTTACCCAGCCGACGCGCGATGGCTTCCGCTGGAAGCGGGATCACCGTGGCATTGGCCATCAAGTCCGTCGAGAGAATATCACTTGATTCATCGACGGTCTCCGAAGGCTCGTATGTCACAATGTACGCACCCACTTGGAGGTAGTTGTGATGAAAGACCGGAGGCCAGAAATCCTCGGCGCGGTGGGCCAAGGTTCTTGCCAAAAGACGAGTCGCTCGACCCGAAAATCCGCTGAGCACCATATCCAACCGGCCGAGCGATTCTCGGAAAATGTAAAAGACCAAGGCGGCGTCGTTGCTGGCACTGTTTCCACCCGCAAACGTCCAAGTCCCGTCGGCTTGCTCATAGTACAACCCAGGCTCGGAAACCTTTTGCGATTTGCTCAGTTGGAGACCTGCCGAGCAAGCAGGTGGATGGGGATCGCGATCTCGATACCTCAAGAAAAACGGTAACGATCGATCCGTTGCCTTAGCCACATTGTCCTGCGAAATGAATGGATCACATGCAAACGCTTCTCCGAGTACAAGCTCGACGGTTGGATTGCTTTTGACGCTACCGAGGCAAACAATCGCTTTGTCGCCAGCAACCTCACCAAACTCCTCGTACACATCCCGGGCCCGGGCCTGAACCTGCTCGGCTCCCATCGTGCCTGGACTCCAAACCAACGTTTGTCGCAGGTGCTCGATGTGGGGGATATCCTTGCCCAAGACCTTCTTCATGGCCTTGGCCGTACCCCCCAACGTCGATACTCCGTTGAGGACCTCGCCAGCCAATACGTTGTCAGAAGCGACAATCCAAGCCGTATCGGCGCTGTCGTCCTCGGGTGGCTTACGCACCCCAACGCAAACCTCCAGTCGGGAACGCCTCGCGAGTAACTCCCAGAAGTTCTCGGGGGTTACAGCAAACAAAGCACCTGGCAGCTCATCGGCCCTGGCATGTCCATGCTCGATCAAGTAATCGCACAACCTCGAAAGGGCCTCGAGCGGTATGTACTTGGCCTCATTCTTGAGCAAGGCCGCCACTTGGTGACGGTCCAAACCTGTATATTCGACGATTGCCTTGATCGTCCCAGGTCGTTTCTTGCGGTCCGGGGTGTGTCCCAGCAGTTCGGCAAGAC
>CAILTZ010000810.1 GCA_903837255.1 uncultured Pirellula sp.
CGCCTGCCAGCAGGATCAGCGGCTCGCGACCTTGGCCTCCGAGAGCCAAGCTCGCAAAGAAACCCATGGCGATGCCGGGTAACGAAGCATGGCAAATCGCGTCGGCGATCAAGGACCGCTTGCGCAGCAGCAGAAAGACCCCGACGAGCCCGCAGACGGCTCCGAGCATCGAGCAACCGAGAATCACCAATCGTGTGTTGTAGTCCATAGCTCCATCAGTTTAATCGAGTCGCAAGTCCTTAGGCAGTCGGATTCATGGTAAACTTGCACCTCTTGCGACAGAGCCTGACTGTTTCGCGCTGCGTGGGATAACGAGTGATTCAATGGCGGGGTGGGTGAAAATGGTTTTCAAGTTGGAGCAAAACGCGATGCATCGGGTACCATCACTCAGGCGGTTATTGCTGGGGATGGCGTTTTTGGCAACGGTGCATCTCGGGACGGTAGAGAATCTCCAAGCTCAGCAAGAGGGGGCCAATCGTTACCAGATCTCCCGACGGGCTGCAGAGATTCACCAGCGAGGGTACGTCTTCGACGGCCACAACGATCTGCCTTGGGAGGTTCGGACCAAGGCATCGAAGTTTTTTGACGAGTTTGACATTGCCAAGCCACAGCCGCAGCTTCACACCGACATCGAGCGACTCCGCGCCGGAAACGTCGGTGCTCAGTTCTGGTCGGTGTATGTGCCAGTGGAAACGATCGCTGCGGGGAATGCCTTTCAGACCACCAAAGAGCAGATCGAGCTGGTGCACAAGATGATTGCCAGGTATCCGGAGGTCTTTGAGTTGGCATTGGATGCCGACGATGTCGAGCGGATACAAGCCAATGGCAAGATCGCATCGCTTATTGGCATGGAGGGTGGTCACAGCATCGAAGGTTCGATTGGCAAACTTCGGCAGTTGCATTCGATGGGTGCGCGTTACATGACATTGACCCACAGCGAAACGCTCGAATGGGCCGACTCGGCCACCGATGTGTCACGAAGCGATGGGCTTAGCGAGTTCGGCGAGCAGATCGTCTTGGAAATGAATCGGCTCGGGATGCTCGTAGACATCTCTCACGTATCGCCTGCCACGATGCACGATGCGCTGAGGGTATCCAAGGCCCCTGTGATTTTCTCGCACTCCTCAGCGCGAAAGATTGCTGATCATCCCCGAAACGTCCCGGACGATGTTTTGGCAGAACTTCCCAAGAATGGGGGCGTGGTGATGATCAACTTTTTTTCTGGGTTTGTCGTTCCCGAATCTGCAGGTGTGCTTCTGAAACAATCGGCGCTTCGCAAAGAGCTCAAGTCCAAGTACCCCGAGAGCAAAGAGCTCCAAGAGCGGGAGCTCAAGCAGTGGCAGCTCAAGAATCCTTATCCGGCAGGCCAAGCCGAGATCATCGTCGATCACATTGAACAAGTGATCCGAGTGGCTGGGATCGACCATGTCGGCCTAGGATCGGACTTTGACGGAATCTCCAAGCTACCCATTGGGATCGAGGATGTATCGAAGTACCCGGTGATCACCGAGCTGATGCTCCGTCGGGGTTACGAGGAGGAAGCGATCCACAAGGTGCTTTACGGCAACGCGCTGAGAGTCTTGCGCCAAGCGACCAAGATCGCAGCACCTTAGAGGCCTGAGGGGTCCGGCCGCCTACGGCGGTCGTTTGGGTTTTTTGACTGGATTGACTGGATTGACTGGATTGACTGGATTGACTGGATTGACTGGATTGACTGGATTGACACTGTCAAAAAACTACCCGTGTCGCGCAATTAAACAACGATCCTA
>CAILTZ010000811.1 GCA_903837255.1 uncultured Pirellula sp.
GTCCTCGCACTTACTCCGACTATCGCAAACTGCTTGCCGAAAAAGATCTCGATATCGTTCTGATCGCTACGCCGGACCACTGGCATGCCCTACCCATGATCGAGGCGGTCAAGAATGGCGCGGATGTCTACGTCCAAAAACCGATCAGCATCGACGTGGTCGAAGGCCAAGCGATGCTTGCGGCCGCCCGGAAGTACAATCGAGTGGTTCAAGTCGGCACCCAGCGGCGCAGCACCCCGCATCTGATGGAAGCCAAGAAGCTGATTGTCGATACAGGGATGCTAGGAAAGATCTCTCACGCCGAGACCTATTGCTATTACCACATGCGGGCCCGTGAAAACCCACCGGATACAACTCCCCCAGCAAACCTTGATTATGAAATGTGGACCGGTCCGGCCCCAATGCTGCCCTATAACAAGTTGGTGCACCCAAGATCGTGGCGGGCATTTAACGAATATGGAAACGGCATCGTCGGAGACATGTGCATCCACATGCTCGATATGGTCCGCTGGATGCTCGGTCTGGGGTGGCCGACACGCGTATCGAGCCAAGGAGGAATCTTTGTCGATAAAGCCTCCAGAGCAAACATCACCGATACCCAATCGGCAGTCTTCGAATTCCCTGAACTCAACGTGCAATGGACCCACCGTAGCTGGGGCGATCCACCCGATCCTGCTTACCCCTGGGGAGCTACCCTCTACGGCGAAAAAGGCACACTCAAACTCAGTGTGCAGAGTTTCGACTTCATCCCACGTGGATCGGACGCCAAACCCATTCACCGCGACGTGAAAATGGAACTTGAAGAGTATCCCGAAGACAAAGTCGAAAAGGATCTCGAGCGGCACGTGGCCCCTGCCATCCGTGTTCACATGCTCGATTTCCTCAAAGCCATCGCTGATCGAAGCAAACCTGTTGCGGATATCGAACAAGGTCACATCTCGACGGCTTCGTGTATCCTTGCAAACCTGTCCATGCGGTTGGGAAGGACGCTAAGTTTCGATCCTGCCAAACATATCGTGATCGGAGACGAGCAAGCCACCGGAATGCTGAGTCGCCCTTACCGGGCTCCGTGGGTCCATCCAGAGCCAAATCAGGTTTGATGCGTGCCTTACCAAAAGCCCCCCGAAGCCATTGCCAGGGTTCTGGAAACCAACCCAGACCCGTCGGTTCTCTGGAGCCCAGACGCCAACTGGGCGATACTTGCCTCCCGAGAGCCACTTCCGGATCTGTCCGCACTAGCTAGACCGCTTCTGCCACTTGCAGGACTACGGATCGATCCGGCTGTAAACTGCGGCTTTCAAATCGACTTCTACAGCGGGCTGGCACTTCGTGATCGACTCGGTCGAACGCTCACACCGATCTTGATTCCTGAAATTGAGAATAGTCGCACAAAGCGAATTGGCTTTGTTTCCTGGTCGCACCGCAGCGACGCGTTTGTATTCTCACGAAACACCGGTTCATCCACCGAATTGTGGTACGTCCGATGCGATGAACCCAATCGACCCGTGCGAATGACCGACCGGCTCCACAACGTCCTGATGGGGATCGATTGGATGCCCGATGGAGCAGGTATCTTATGCGGCACCGTACCGGGAGATCATTCCGCTCCGCCAACGCCATCCCCGCTGCCCGAGGAACCGAATATTCAGGTCGCTCTGGGGCGCAAGTCCCCTGCAAGAACCTATCAGGATCTTTTGAAAAATGCCGATGACGAAGCCCTCTTTGAATACCATGCGAAATCCCAAATCTCGATCCTCAAACCAGGATCACCCCCGGATTATCTCGGCGAACCTGACCTCTTCAGCCACGTTTCGGTCTCTCCCGATGGTTGCCATCTACTGACCGTTCGATTGAAAAGACCGTTCTCCTTGGCCCTGCCCTGGGA
>CAILTZ010000812.1 GCA_903837255.1 uncultured Pirellula sp.
AATAGCAGGTGCTGACGGTCTTCGAGTGTATCTCATCGAAGAACGAAAAGAACAATTCGCTCGTTCGCTGGTAATGCGTCTGCTAACCTATGCTTTAGGACGTTCGCTGGAACTGACAGACCAAGCGGCCGTCGCTCAAATCCTCGAGCAATTTGCCAACGACGATTTCCGTCTCCAAGGATTGATCTACAAAGTCGTCTCAAGCGAACCTTTCCAGACGAAGTGAACACAAGACAAAGGAAACCTTGACATGGCAAACAAATCTTGGCATCTGGATCGACGTACCTTCTTGATGGGCACCGGCGTATCGCTCGGACTCCCCTGGTTGGAATGCATGGCCAATGCAAGTCCTCGTCCTTGTCGCTCTGAACAACCCCCTCGCCGAATCTGCGCTCTGTACTTCGGCTTCGGTGTCGCCCTGCCACCAGCGAATCACGAACACGCTCACTGGCGATGGTTCCCCCAAGGCGAAGGGAGCGAATATCAGTTCACGGAGACACTTAAACCGCTCGAATGCCAGCGCAACAAACTGACCATCCTCGGAGGCCTCTCGCATCCAAACGGTCGTCGCATGGGAGCCCACGACACCGCAGATACATTCCTGACAGGCGCCTACCTGAACAACAAGAACCTGATCAACACCATCTCGCTGGATCAATTCGCCGCCACAAAAATCGGTGATCAAACCCGCTTCTCTTCGCTGGTGATGTCGACCGACGGTGGAGTCGGTGAACCAACCCGATCGAGCACGCTGTCCTACAACGACAAAGGTCGTCCGCTACCGGCTCTGCACCAGCCACAACAAATCTTTGATCGCTTCTTCGGCGAAGGAGATTCCGATTCGATCGCACAACGGCGACGACTCAAAAGCGCCGCAAGCATGCTGGATCGAGTCCTTGAAGATTCTCACTCGTTGCGAAATCGACTGGGCAATCAAGACCGCGAGAAACTCGACGAATACCTCACCGCAGTTCGACAGATCGAACAAGGTGTCGAACGATCGCAAAGCTGGCTGGAAATCCCTCGCCCTGAACTGCTGGACGAAGACCGCAAAAATCTTCAACTCGATTCCGATGACCAAGCCCCTTTGCAATTCATTCGCACCATGTACGACTTGATCTACCTGGCGTTTCGCACCGACTCTACGCGGGTTGCAACCTACCAAATCACCAACATGGCCGACTGCTCCTCCAAAGCGGCCAAGTTCCCTCAGTTGCAAGGCTTCAAAGATTCACTCCATACCCTGGCTCACGATTGGGATAAACCCGGCGGCTCAGAGCGACTCGGGCAATGGGACCGATTCATGGCCGAACAGTTCGCTTACTTCCTCAACCGCTTGGACTCAGCAACCGAACAACAAGGCACCCTTCTGGATCGGTCACTCGTGCTCTACGGTAGCAGCAATAGCGTTACCCACGACAATAACAACTATCCATTGATCTTAGCCGGTGGCTCGCAAATGGGCTTCAAACATGGACGATTCCTGAAGTTCAGCGATAAAATCCCCATGGCGAACCTTTTCGTCACGATGCTCAATCAAGCAGGTATCGAGTCACCAAACTTCGCCGATAGTACCGGGGAATTGAACGAACTACTAAACTAGAAATTCAAACGTCCATGTTGCCCAACGCAATCCTTTGCCTCTTCGGATCTTCTAAAACCGCTTGCTCCCTAGCCTCGATTCTTTTATTGCTTTGTCACAGCGCACATGCCGCCGACGAGCTATCGTTCAGTCGCGATGTGCGTCCCATCCTCTCGGAAATGTGCTTCTCATGCCACGGTCCCGATGAAAAGGGCCGAAAGGGTGAACTTCTGCTGAGCGAAATGGCCGGGGCACTCCAAGGCGGCCAAT
>CAILTZ010000813.1 GCA_903837255.1 uncultured Pirellula sp.
CATATGCAGCAGTATGCCTATCTGATAGGGCGGATGAAGCAGATCCAGGAATTCGACGGCAGCACGATGCTCGATAATTCGCTCATTGCGTATGGTGCTGGGTTAGGAGATGGAGCGACGCATCAGTTTTTTGATCTTCCGATGATCGTAGCAGGCAAGGCCCAAGGGCAGATCAAGCAGGGACGATTTATCAAGATGCCCAGTGGAACGCTCAACTCGAATCTATGGCTAAGCATCGCTCAATTGATGGGTCTTGAAATCGACACGTTTGCCGACAGCACGGGGGGTATCTCTGAACTTTGGGCATGATCGAGTCATGAGCAGTCCCACAGCAGCCACACCACGCCGCAGGCGAGTCCCCGTGAGCCGCTGGGCGCAAGCCGCGGGTATGGCCAGTACACGGCACCGTTCATACCGTGCACGTCGAACGGAACCAAACCACCTGAAAACAATCATTGTGCGTCCGTTGAATCGCACACCGTGGGCCGCTTACGATGCAGGGTTCTACGCCGCACAAGCTGCCGACGTGACGGCGGTGTCCAATGCAGCCAAGACCAACGCGATCGCTCAGGCGACCGCGCAGAAAACTGCTGAAGTCACTCAGATCGATGCCGAGACGGCTTGGCGGAACGCCTACGTGAGTCTTTTCCAGCCACTCCCGTCGGCTTGGAAACCCACCTGAGCCAATTCGAAACCGTTAAGGTTCCTGGCCGGGGATAAACTCCCAGTATCGATTCATGCCGTCGACAATTTCCTTCAGTCGAGGTCTTGGAGGGTTGGCTCTACCCATGAGAAGATTTGAAATGTCCGTAATTACCGAGTTATTTGCCATAGCGTCAGAGTGCCCGACGAAGTCCGAGCGAATCGAGGATGTGTCAATGACATTGAGATTTGCAAGGGATAGAACAGTTGGCTTGCCATTGACGATCTGCCCTGCTCGCGGTCCAGCGTGGATGGAATTAGAAATCCCAAGAGCCAGATCATAAGACGATGCGTAGAGCGTCGTATTTGGAAGATACTTTGACAGAGCAGGAGCGATATCGCGATTGAAAATCCGGGCATCGATGTCTGGCGAGGCCAAAATCAGTTCTTTCAGATTCTTTGCATTCCCTTCTTGCCTCAATTCGATTAGCGCTTTGGTAACACCGCGATTGCCCATGCTGTGAGCGATCACGAAAACATCATCGAATCCTTGGTGAGGCTAACTCGTAGGAGCGAAAAATGTCGCCTTTAGCTATCTTTACGCTGATCGGTCGACCTTCCCTGACATCGGTAATCTCAACGCCGGACTTGGTTTCACGTACCTCAATCCCAAACATCAATTTCGGCTTCGAAACTACCTCAGTTTTCTCCGCGTCTTGACTGAATCCATGTTGATCTGGAAAAGGCAAAGAGACGAAAACCAATAAAATCAATGACACAACACGCACCATGCGTGATAAAGAATGAATTCCCATCGAAAGTACCTCCAAGGAATCTGGAACGCGATACCAAGGTCTTTTTAGGGGCAGGGCAATCGCACGTTGGCTACAATAGGCCAATGATTGCATAGCGACTCGAACAATCAACCCCCCGCCCCTTGCTCCCCGGCCAAAGCTCCGGTGGAGAAGGGGGGGACCAGTGCAGAATTATCGGAGTTCCTTCAGCCATGCGAGCGATCCTTCTTGCCAAGCGTCCCACATCGGACCCTTGTAACCATTGAGTCCATGCCCCCCCGAAGGAAGTTCTAGGTACTTCGACCGGATCCCTTTGGCTTGAAGTGCGGCATAAAGCGCTCTGCTGTTTTCAGGTGGCACCGGGGCGTCATCCACGGCATGTGCCAAATACGCTGGCGGTGTATCGGCCGTGACCTGAAGCTCATTCGAATAGAGCTTGATGAGCTCAGGTGTGGGATCCTTGCCCAAAAGATTCAGCTTGGACCCCGAATGCGTTTTTTCGCCAAAGGTGACTACAGGATATACCAAGATTGCAAAGTCGGGACGGCAACTGACTCGGTCTGTCGGATGGCTCGCCGATGCATTGCCTCGATCGAAATGGGTCAATGCGGTGGAAGCCAGATGCCCTCCGGCTGAAAACCCCATGATCCCGATTCGCGACGCATCGAGTTCCCACTCTTTGGCGTTTGCTCGTACCGTGCGTATGGCGCGCTGGGCGTCGAGCAGAGGGACTGCGTGTCGACCCGCTGGAAGTCGGTATTCCAAGACCACTCCTGTGATGCCATGTTGGGTCAGCCAAGCTGCTATCCCATGCCCCTCTGGCCCGGTGACCAGTCCTCCATATCCGCCGCCAGGACAAATCACGATCGCCGTGCCGTTCCCTTTCGACGTTGGTCTGTGCACGGTAATCCACGCATCGGCATCCTCGGTCTTGCCATCACCGATAGGTGCACGTCCTTCCCAAAGGCCGATACGCTTTGCCGTGGCCGGCGTTTCCGAAGGCTTCTGGTCTTGGGCGAGGAGAAAGCTTGGGAAAAGTAGCAAAAGGGAAAAAAACATTGGCTTCATGAGAGCTTCCTTGGAATGATCGGTAGCGGGGTTTTCGCACCCTTATGATAACACAATCTTCGTGCTCAATCTCGCAACCTGAACATCCAGTCGGTGACGAGCTTTGCGAGTTTCCCGTAGGGCGGCTGCAGGACGGTTTGCGTTGCAGAGAATCGCCCTTGCTGAAAGACTGGCCGGAGCTTGGCGAAGGTCAAGAAGCCTTCGTGGCCATGGTAGTGCCTCATGCCGCTGGGCAAGGGAAGAGGAAGGGGCATTAACCGAGAACGAACCCCGCCACGACTGCCCCACCCGGCTCGTGGGCGTGGACCACGGAGCCATATTGTTTATCGTCCAAGCCCTTCGACAAACTCTTTGACAGCAGCAATGTACTGATTCATGTTTGCTGGGAAAATTGTGTTGTGATCGCCGTTTGGGAATCGCACTAGCCGCTTGTGCTTTGAACCGCCCCACGCGTCGTTGCGCTCGGCGTGCGATATGTCGATCAAGCGGTCATTTTCGGCATGTAGGATCAGGAGCGGATTGGTGTAGCCCGATAGTTTCGATGCGTGATTGAAGTGCTTGGCAACTTCAGCCTGGACATCGGATTTGCTAATCCCGGCAGATTCAAGATTGGCGTAGGTCAAAAATCGTTCGTAAGGATCTGCAATTCCGCTTTCGATAATCAGCCCTGCAACGCTTGGTTGTCGATGTGCCAACTCGATGGCATACAAAGAACCGATGGAGCGACCAAAGACGACTGCTTTCTCCGGGGCAATTCCGGCAGCTTGCATTACCGCCTCACCGTCCGCAAGCATGGCGACCAGTTGCGCCTCGCCCGAAGACCCGCCGTAGGCTCGGTACTCGACGAACAACTGATTGAGCCCCATGTCTTCAAAAACGTCCACCATAAATGGCACATAGTCAGCTACCGCTTCGCCATTTCCGTGAAAGTGAATCAACGTGAATCCACTTTTGTCAACGATTCTTTGGAAGCAAGCCAACTCTACGTTGTTGACACGGGCTACAAAGGGTCGTTTCAATTTTCGACTTTGTGGGAAGAGGTACTTCCCGCTGATCGACGGGTGGTCAAGTAAGCTGATCATTGGTCGTACCAAAAACCTTCGGGCGATGCATGGCCGTGCGATACGATTCGTTCGATGCGCACGTCGTCTGCTTGGAGGGTGTCGTGAAAAGCGTCGGGTAAGTTCGACGGGAGTTCTGCAAAGACATTGGTGGTCATGATTTGGTCCGAGCCTTTTTGGATAACATAACGCAATACCAAATGGTAGGAACAAGACCGCTGATGAAC
>CAILTZ010000814.1 GCA_903837255.1 uncultured Pirellula sp.
CGCTGACTGGAAACTCAGCAACGTTCGCGAACTCGGCTCGAGAAAGACCAAACCGATCATTTTGTCAGCGAGCAAATTCGTCCTACCACTTTTTTCGCAAATGGACCGCATCTTGCGAGCCATCTGAAAAATGTCCTGCAGAACCGCAATCGTCAGTTGTCGCGCGGAGATAATTCGCTCAAGTTGCATCGTCGTGGATCGAGCTAGGAAAAGGGTTCCGTGAATCGGCAGTACTCAGACAATCTCGACGCAATACGTTACAATCAATCGCCCCCTTTGGGTAGCTAGCCTACCGATGAGACCGATCGGTAATCGAGAAAAGATTTCCGGCTAACGATCTACCGCTCCAAGTTTTCCAATCTACCTGCAAACTCTACCTGCAAATTCCGCATGCGACCGGCCCTGCTCCAAACCGATCTCCCATTTCCGAAACGACAAGGCAAAGTTCGAGACGTGTATGACCTGGGCGATGAGCTTCTAATCGTCAGCACCGACCGTATCAGCGCGTTTGATTGGGTTATGCCCAACGGGATCCCAGACAAAGGCCGGATTCTCAACCAACTGAGCCTTTTCTGGTTCCGGACGCTCGGGGTCGAACATCACGTCATCGATGACCAACTCCCCCCTAAGATCGTAGCGCTCGACCCCAACGGGGATCTACAAGGCCGATCGATCGTGACTAGGAAAGCCAAAGTCGTCCCCTTCGAGTGCGTAATCCGGGGTTACATCGAAGGCAGCGGCTGGAGGGATTACCAAAAGACCGGTTCGATCTGCGGGATCCGGTTGCCCCAAGGACTCCAGCAATGCGATGCGCTTCGAGAGCCTCTGTTTACACCGGCGACCAAGGCCGACTCTGGACACGACGAAAATGTCTCCTTCGAACAGATGTCCTTGGCCTTAGGTGCTGAAGTTGCCTGCGAACTCAAAGAACGCTCGATCGAGGTCTATCGCAAGGGCAGCTCGATCGCAAAACAGCGGGGGATCATCGTCGCGGACACCAAGCTCGAATGGGGCTGGTTTGACGGACGCTTGATCCTCATCGACGAAGTGCTCACCCCGGACAGCTCCCGCTTTTGGCCTGCATCCGAATGGCAGCCTGGTCGTACCCAAGCCTCCTTTGACAAACAGTACTTGCGCGAATTTCTCGACCGGACCGCTTGGGATAAAAACAGCCCCCCACCTGAGCTCCCAGGGGACATCGTCGAACAAACTCGGCAGAGGTACTTGGCCGCCCTAATGCAGATCACCGGCCAAGGCCTCGCGTAGTTTCTCGCGTGGTTTGAATCGACCAAGACCCACAACTATCCATTCCATAGCGACTAGGCCATGACAAGCAACGATTACAAGAAGCAGATTCAAACCAGTGTGATTGCCGTTCCTCCTCTGGCACGACGGGATGACTTGTCGGTTTGCGACGAAGAAAACCGTCGAATGATCGATCATCTCAAGGCCGGTGGCGTTCGAACGTTCCTCTACGGCGGGAACGCGCTGTTCTATCACATTCGATTGTCCGAGTATGCCGAGGTTGTCCATCAGCTCGTCGAGCAAGCCGGCCCGGATAGCTGGGTGATTCCTTCGATCGGCTCCTCCTTCGGGATGATGATGGACCAGGCTGCTCTGGCAGAGCAATTGCCTGTCGATACGTTCATGGTGCTGCCTCAAAAAGACATCACCGACCAAGCCGGGATAGAACGTGGCATTCGCTTGGCCGTCCAAAGGATGGGCA
>CAILTZ010000815.1 GCA_903837255.1 uncultured Pirellula sp.
GTCCACCTCGATCTGCCCGTACACTTTCTCCGTGATGGAGAAGCCGTAGGCGCGACCAGTCATGATGGTGTTAAGGGCGTCGGCGAAGGAGCCGCGCATGCGAGAAACGGCCTCTGCGTAGATGCGCCGGCGCGCTCTCTGATCCTCCTCGCTCAGCGCTGAGCCGATCTGCAATAGCAGATGGAGTTGGCTGCAAAGCTGCAGATCGGGAATTTCCAAAAACAGACTCTTGGAATCCTCCGCGACAATCACCGAGCGGATATCGAGTACATCGTGTCCCATGGCTCCTTCGTGCATGACCGAGTACTCACGAGAACCATAGGCTGGCGAGTAGCGATAGTTCCAGCACTGCGCGAACTGCTTGCTCAAATCGCGGGCCTTGGCCGAATCGATGGGACTCGAGAAATTCACCCGCACACCGTTTTGGTGAACATGAAAACCGGTGGGCAAGACCGCTTCTGAACCGGTGTACCGCAAACGCTGAAAACATCCGGCGGCGGGCGTATAGGTCCCCCAGCCATGCATGCCTGTGACGTAGATCCAACCGTCTTGTGGACGCACGCGGGCTCGGTGTGTTCCAGATCGGAAATCACCCGGCAATGGGCTGAAGGCTCCTTGCCACTGCGAACCGACGCGATCTCTGAGCAGCAGATGCATGGTGCCGGTACCAAAAGAGGTATGCACGATCTGGCCGTCTAAAGGCCCGATTTTCGAGCTGTGGACTTGCAATTGCCCACCGCTGGAATTGTCGATCCCCCGAGGCAGATACAGCATCGGCAATTCGATCTTCTGATTGGGCCGCGGGCCTCGATACCCATAGAATGGCGGTGGGCTTGTCGCGTAGCGGTTTGCTGCCCCCGAAGATTCGCTCGGTGAGACCAAGCAGATCATCGACGTCGGCGTCCAATCCCCCTCTGAACAGGGGACCGTCAGAGTGCCATCATCGAGCAGCCCGATTCCATCGGGATTACGAAATCCCGTTGCGATAACGCTCGCCGTTCGGCCGTCGGGGCTGATTCGCACCAACCCCTCATTGCCTGAAGCGAAGTAAAAGTATCCATCGGAATCACGTTCCAATCCGCACAGATAATCGTGCCCAGAGGGGGAGGTTGTATACGCGTTGGAGAAACATTCGTAAAAGTCGATCTCTTCGTCGCCGTCCAAGTCATGCAGACGGCTGATCTGGTTTCGTCCGAGCGTATAGATCTTGTCCTCATGGACAACAACCCCCAAGAGATGGTGCATCCCGGCAGCGATGCGTTTCCAAGTCGCTTGTTGGGTGTCGAGTCCAGAGACTAACCACACGTCCCCTTGCATGCTAACGACGACCGCACGACCGTCGCTCAAGAACGCATGGGCTCCGCCGGCGATGAGCGTATTCCATGGATTATCGGTTGGCAGTTCGATCGTATCGACTACATAGCCACTCCCCTGCCCCACTCGAATCGGTGTTTGGATCCTCTGAGGCCACTGCGATTTGCCACCCAGCAGAACGTCCTTCTTGGGGTGCTCGTTTGCCAGACCTATCGTTCGTTTCCACTGGCCATTTACATCTATTCCCAAATGATCCAAATACATCTTCGAGTCGTGTTCGACGGCAAACACGACTTCGGCTCCGCTGCGATACATCCCGCGATAGCGAGCTTGCTCAGCCCCCGGAACGATCTGTCGGAATGATCGGGACCAGTCGCCGAGCTCCTGCTTGGTCCCCTCGATCCTGAACCCGTCGATGTAACCGTGTCGCACATCGGTGAAACGTACAAATCCTCCCGACCAAACGGCTTCATAACCGAGTGTATCGGTGTTGAAACAAGCCGACAGTTGTTCTTTGCCCTCAATGCGGATCGCCACGGCTCGCGGAACCGCTTTGGGTTCACCCACCAGTACGTTGCTTTGCATCGAACCCAGATCGACATGGTTCCACTCATCACCTTTCCAGGTATCCTCTTTTTGGTTCCCCCAGTGTCCGAATTTGCCTCCGTCCAAACCAGGGAAAGGCTCCACCCAAGCGGGCCTGGTTTTCATGGCTGCAAAGTGAAGGGCTTGTTTGGTGTACCAATCATAGACACGATCCCGGTTGACCAATTCGGTGTGATTCGGATAGTGCTCAGGGACAATCGGAGGGGTGGTCCACGTAAACTTGGCCGGCTCATGGGTGGTCGCCGAACGGATCTGAGCTTCGAGATTGGCAAAATCGATCGGATCGGTTCCGAGGCCCATAAGGAATCGCAGCAAGTCGGCTTGTGGGCCCAGAGGCAAGGTCTCGAATAGGCCGCCGGGCATGAGCGAACTGCTCGGTGCGATCTGTTCGATCGCATCGCGCTGGATCGATTGCGTTTTGCGCGTTGCAGGATCGATAAAGACCAGCGGCGAGGCTTGCGGGTTCTCGACGTAACCAGTCAGAATCCCAGAGTCCTCGGTCTGGATTTTATAGGCTTGATAAGCCGGCTCTTGGTTGCGGTTGGGCCACAACAAACTTTCGGCAAGTTGTTCAGCCGAGCGTTGCTTGCCGATCTGGGTCAATTCCGGACCGATGATCCCACCGGCAGCGCCGATGCGGTGGCAGGAAAAGCAGGCTAGGTTCGCTCGGGTGAACGCCTGCAAGCCTCTTTGAGAATCCCCCCTGAAGCGGGCTTCTTGCACCAAACTGTCGAGTCGCTCTTGGGAAAAAGCTGCTTCTTGGGCCACAAGCTCCGGGCATTGGCAGCCAAAGAGCAAAAAGAAAGCTAGCAAAGCGTGTTTACTTTTGTTTTTAGCCATAGTCAGGGCCAGTTGTCAGGGCCAGTTGTGGGGGCCAGGAAGGGAGGACACGGGGGTAAGTTTGCATCTGTCCGCAAGTTCCCGGTTGGGGGGCGACGAAGATACAATGGAGCCTCGGATGGACAAGGCTTCGAATTTACAGCGGTATTGTAATCGATTTTGGCCAAGCATGACGCGAACTTGCTCGAGCACCCAACGCTGCGTTAGTACATTGGGGGCCGTCGTTTTGTTCTTGTTGGCTTGGAGCCCGTTGGCAAGTCCTCAGGGAGTGGACCTTCGGCCGCTTACCGACCCGGTGCTTACCGAGCGCAAGTTGGATTTACCCGGCACGCTCGACGGGGTGGCCAAGCCGCAGGCCGGGGGTGTCTCTAGTCCCACCGAGGCGGAACTGCTGGAGCTCAGCCAGTGGGCACGTTGGTTGTGCTTGATGAATCTGCCAGCCAACGTCGAGGACACACGCAAATGGGGCAAGCAGCGGCGGGTTTGGGACGGAGTGGACGTGAAGCTCGATGGGTTGCGAGTCGACACCAAGCAGAGGTGGAAGATGGCCAACGACGGGACCTGGTCCCGATACTTGATCGAGTTTGTCGAACCGGCCAAGGAGTTAAAGGTTGAGGTCAAGAGGTTCGATGTTGAGGCTGATGGCAAGAAATTCAAAACCAGCGTGTGGGTAGTCGCTCCATTAAAATTATTTGGTCGAGTGAACCAGTTTGCCAGGGACGTGCAACTCATGAGTGTCTCAGCCAAGGCCGATGCTGTTGTCAGGATGAAAGTGGATTGTGAGGTCGAGATCAAGTTGTTGCCGGTCTCGTTTCCTCCGGACGTCGAGTTTCGGCCCAAGGTGACCGATGCATCGATTGAGTTGTTGGAATTCCGGGTGCACGAGATCAGTCAGATCCATGGTGAGGCCGCCGAGTGGATTGGGCAAGGGATCCGAGAAATCCTGGACCGCAAGCTTACCGAGTATCGCGACAAGTTGGTCGTGAAGATGAACCAGTCGATTACCAAGCAGCAGTCCAAGCTTCGGATCTCGGCTTCCAAGTGGCTCACGAGTTCGATGAACTTTACTGCCAAGGTCCCTTAGTCGACGTTAGTAACTCGCAATGAGTACCCGGGGCCAGACCCCGATTTTTTTGGGTTTCCCGACGAATTTGTGGATGAAAAAGTCTAAGATTCCTAAGCCGTCTGCCATCGTGATCAGCGAGGAAAAATTGCAAATGGCCAACAAGCAACTGGTGCTCAATGGGTAAAGCAAATATTCCAAAGCTTAAAACTGCAGCGCTTGCGGCATTATTGAGTGGTGATAGCAACGCTCTAAAATCATGCTTGGATCAAGGGGTGAAGGTCGATGACCGGCTGTCCACTCGCAAGAACAGACCGCAGAGAGAAACGGCATTGATGATTGCCGCTGAGTTAGGCAACCTGGCCATGGCCAAGTTACTAATCGCGCGCGGCGCCGATGTGAATGTGGAAGCACAATTCCAAATAACTGCGATTGATATCGCGATAGTCAATAACCACCCTGCGATGGTCAACCTATTGCTCAAGTCAGGCGCAGAAATCCATCCAGACTGTCTGATCCACGCTGCAAAGGCTGGCATCGATCTGCGCATTGCTCGCTCACTACTTCGACAAGGTGCAGATCCCAACGCACAGAACAAGAGCCTCGGTCAGACTGCGATTCATGTGGCTGCGTTTCAGGGACGGTCGGATGTGGCTCGACTGCTAATACGTGCTGGGGCACACATCAATATCCGGGATAAACATGGTCATGGGCCATTGAGTTGTGCCATATTGCGAGACCGCAACGATGTGTTCCTTCTACTACTCAAAAGTGGCGCCGATCCCAAGTTGCAACCCGAAGCGCTCGGCCTAGCCGTCTGCGAGGGAAAACTAGCATACGTAAGACTTTTGGTCGAGCATGGATGGGATTTGCATTCGAAGGCACATCAAGGTCGAACCGCTTTGCATCATGCAAAGAATCGAAAGCAAAAGTCCATTGTGAAAATTCTCCAGGAGAAAGGAGCAATACGTTAAACGTACAGAGATCACTTCCCATGCACTCAATCGAAACCGAGTTTGTCAAGAATTTCATCAAACCGCATCGGCAGGAACGATGGTTGGCGTGCATGGCCTCAACTAAAAAGCGATCCGCGTTTCTAGACTGCCTGAATCATTGCCGTGACTTTGAAGATCAACATGTTCGAATCATCCGTTCGGCCAGCCAGTTCGAAGAAGCCTTACATAGAGTTGGGGGCGAAGACAAATGCTACATCGTGTCGAGCGATCCGAAACTAGACGGCTATTGTGTCAAACTCGACGCTGCAATGGATCTGGTGAGAGCCTCTGGCTGGGGAACGGTTCTTGTATTCGAAAATGGTTCGTTAGCCTACTACTTTGACGAGTGTGGCGAACGAGAGCTGTTGCTCACCCGCCAACGAGTGAATAAGGACGACGAAAAGTATTAAAATGGAACAACAGATACTTGAACGGATCGTCGAGTTGTTCGTGGTGCCAACGGGGAAGCAACGTTTGCTCGGTTTTTTGCGTTCCAAGAAGCGATATCCTCAGTTTCTCGAC
>CAILTZ010000816.1 GCA_903837255.1 uncultured Pirellula sp.
GACAAAGGGTCCAATCCGGTGCTGGGCTCATCGAGCAATAGCACTCGCGGACGATGCAATAGACCCTTGACCAACTCGACTCTTCGCCTAAGCCCTCCCGAGAGCTTATCGATCCTCACGTCGAGCTGATCTTCAATTCCCAAGGCTTTCGACAACTCGGTGCTGCGAGCCAAGGAGTCGGACCTTGAGATGCCATACAGGGCCGCTTGGAAGTAGATATTCTCTCTCGCCGTGAGCTTGCGATCCAAGCTCGGTGATTGAAACACCACGCCGATCTGCTCGCGAACCTGCTGCTGTTGTTTCGCAACATCTAATCCACAGATCTTGATCTCTCCGGCTTGGATCGGAACCAACGTCGAGACAAGCCGAAACAACGTCGACTTGCCACTCCCATTCGGACCCAAAACCCCAAAGATTGAACCTTGAGGGATGTCCAGCGACAAACTATCCAATGCGACTTTCGAGCCGTATCGATGGGTCAGGCTGTCGATGACAATCGCCGCAGTATCCGAGAGCCCCTGCGGCATTAAAGCAATCCCCAACGGACTACCACCAACAAGAGGATCGCCGGGAGAAACACCAGCGATGTCCGCAATAACTTGCGAGCCGTTCCCTGATCTCTTCGCATCAAAAACTTGATCGATGAAACCAGTTGATATCCAGCGATCAACACCGCCAGGCTCGTTACGATCCAAGTAGCTACCGAATCCGGACGCAGCACTGCAACACAAAGAGGACAGAGCAATGCCGCAGGGACCACCGCGTGCCAACCCGCCGCGATGCCGCTAGGCTCCTCGCGCGTGAGCATCCGAAAGCCAGCTTGGGAGTATTGATCTTTGTACAACCAAGCGATGGCCATGAAGTGAGGAAACTGCCAAAGAATCACGATGCTCGTGAGCCCCCAAGCCTCCCACGAGGTGACTGGCCCACCAGCGGCTGTCCATCCGATCATCACGGGCAGAGCCCCAGGCAACGTTCCGACAGCCGTGTTCCACCATGAAAACACCTTCATCGGCGTATACACCCAGCAGTAGATGAACCACGTCAGGAAACTGACCGTGGCGGCCATAGCGTTGGCACCAAAGTAAATCAGCAAAGTCCCTAGGACGAAGAGCAACCATCCAAAGAGATTCGCTTCGATCATCGTCAAACGTCCGCTGGGAAGTGGACGATTGCGAGTCCGAGGCATCAGAAAGTCTCGATCGCGCTCGTACCACTGATTCATCACGCTAGCACTCGCCGCAACCATGCTCGTGCCGACCATCGCGCTAATCCAAGCCAATGGGCCGACGGTCGATTGCAAGAGCCGTGCGGCAAAGACCATCGCCACGGCCACCGTCAGGAGAATCATGACGGTAATGCGAGGCTTGGCCAAGACCAAGTAATCCCTCCAACTAGACCGTTCCCACCGAAGTGTGGATTCCGATGATTCGGAGACTGTTGTGGACAATGGATTGCTCTTTGAGGTGAATGTACTAAACAGGTTGCCTGAACAGTTTGTCTGATCTAGATGGCCGAAACAGGCTGGCCGACGGTCGTTTGAGTTTCCCTCGCTGTGCCCACGATCGACGCATCCTGAGGAATGGTAAACGAGTTTGGGTTCTGGACAAGCGATATCTGACGCCGCCCGACGCGGCAAATCAGCCAAGTCGAAAAAGCGATCAGCAACGAACCGGTCGCTTGATGGGCCGTCACCAGCATCGATTCCCAATACCCCTTGGCGGAAATGACGTATCGGGCCAAGCTCGGGGCTGTTTCGCTCCAAGGAAGCGCGTAATTGGCCATCCAAGTCCCGATCCCGAGGGCTAACTGGACCACCAAAAGCCCAGCCAGCGCGTTGGCAGGAACCTTAAGCCTGGGCTCAGTCCTATAGGGGTTTCTACGGACCAGGAACCAAACGCCCAAAATCGCAGCGGTCACGACTCCCGCAAACGTCAGATGCAAGTGGACCATCGACATGAACCCAACAGGCGTGGTGCTCGGCAAGGCATGGCGCAACTGGGCTCCGAGCACCAACTGGGTTACACTCGCACCCAGAAGCACCCACGAGAGCCTCCAGAGACCCTTGGGTGCAATGCTCGGCCAAGCATGCTTCCAATCCGAGGAGGACGCAAACGCCAAAAACGAGGCATAAGCAAAAACCAACGGGCCACCGCATCCATGGACCATAGCTATCGTCCGCTCGTCGAGCACAACTCGAAATCCACCGAGCAGTCCCTGAGCAATCACCGCCGCCAATAGACCTACACTGGCCCATCGGTACCAACGCCGAGCCTCAGTCGCCCAAGCCGAAATGCAAAGGAAAATCACCAGCAAGCCGACCCAGGACCCGAGCAATCGGTGCCCGTGCTCGATGAGCAGGTCGAACGGTCCGTAGAGCCATGTAGATATCGGATAAAGGAACAGGTTGTAACCATAAGTCCCCGGCCAGTCTGGAACCGCCATCCCTGCGTCATGGGTGGTCACCAAGCCCCCCACCCAGATGAGCGGAAAGATGAACATCGCTGATAGCCATGCCCAAAGTTTGACGAAGTTGAATTTCGCTTCAGAGCTCACGAACGTTCCTCCAAATGCATCACGTAGTAGACCAGTTCCCAAAGCTCCTCGTCGGACAAGCCCGGGTTACCGTTCTGGGCGCGAGCCACAGGTGGCATCGGCGTCCCTTCGATTCCCAACACAATCCTTTTAAAAATTTCTGACGGCGACTTGCCACCATGATAAGCTCCCCAGTGGAAATTCCTGGGTTTTGCCAGTACCGGCTTGAGGGCCCCAAAGGGTTTCATCTCCTTCCAATCCTTGGACTGCTTCGGATCGATGCCCGCCAAGATCGTCCAGTCCTTGGTCCACTCGTCGTAGTCCTGAGAGGCTCCGTCGCCCGCACCAGTCTTTCCATGGCATTTGACGCACGCAGTCAGTTCGCTTTCGAAAAGACTTTGCCCCTTTTTCATCAACTCTACGTGCTGCCCGTTATCTATGCCATCTATGCCTATTGCCAGATCGCCTGCCGCAGAGGAAATGTAAGCGGGCGGTTCGGGGATTTCGATCGCATCGCTCTCAGAAGCTGCCCACTTTTGGACGACTTGAGCGAGCAGTTCTTTCAATCGGCCCGAATCCGGATCGAGTTCGACACCTTCGCGAACATAAGCAGCCATCACGCGCCGCTCGACCTCGCCACGGATAGCCAGGAACCTAACGTATTCGACAAGGTCATCGATGTCGTGAGCGAATTCTTTGGATTCATCGATGGCTCGAAACGATGGCATCGCCGTACCGGGGATACCTTCATAGAGCGTTCGATGAATGTCCTGGCGGGTTGGTTTCTTGCCGACCGGGGTCGATTTGAATTTGAAGGTCCCTCGGCGGAAGTCCCGAGGATACGGCTCGACGAGCATGGCAGCGGCTCCTAGCCCGTCGCCGGTCAAACCGTGGCAGCTTACGCAGTGTTTGCGAAATACTCCGCGTTCGACTTTGTCCACACCACGCCCCACCGGACCAGCGCATCGTGAGACAGAGTCCATTCGGACAGCTTCGAGATCCGCTCCGAGTGTTTCGGCCGGCCATTTCGGCTCATCGAGGGTTCCAAACCACTGCTCGATCAGCGCCGAGGTTTTTTTAGCCACCGCCCGTGGGTCTTGATCCGATCCTTCGCGGGTCAGGCTCGCTGCGTGCAGATCGTTGGGCCGATACTCTAACTTGGACGGACCGCAGCCAACGAGTAGGCTCAGGCCAACGAAAGAGCTAAGCCAAGCGGCCGAAAGGCGTGCTACTGCAGAACGATTCATCAAAGTTTCGGAATGTGGGATACGAATCGGCGATCGAAAGTCGATCAACTTGCTTACTATAGGGAAACCGCAAACCCGGCTGAGAGTTTCCCAAGAAATCCGGAGGTTTCGTAGTGCCAAAACGCCGCATGGGGGCCCAAGTCCCAGAATTTGCTTGGTATTTTGGCAAATCCACCAGGCTTGTTGGTAAGATTCCGGGCCTTGAATCCCCGCCTATCGCCACGTTTCAGAATGTTTGCTAATCGATGAAGCTAAAAAGCACACCCGAGGATTTTCGGGTCGAAGAGATCACTTCGGTGCGGCCTGCCAACGGCGTTTACGCCTTTTATCGGCTTTCGAAGGCCGGGATGGGGACCCCCGAGGCGATCGCCGAGGTTCTCAGCCACTGGAACATTGAGCGCCGAAGGATCAGTTACGGAGGGCTCAAGGACCGGCACGCGACGACGCTACAGCATTTTTCGATCGCCCATGGGCCCAAGACCGGATTTACCGATCGGTCGATGCAAGTCGAGTACCTTGGGCAAATCCCCCGCCCCTATCATGCCAAGGACATCCAAGCGAATCGCTTCGAGATTCGTTTGCGAAATATCGCAAGTTCGTATCGACCGCAACTGGATCGAAACGCCGAATGGCTAGGGCGATTCGGTGCGATCAATTATTTCGACGACCAGCGCTTTGGTTCGATCGGAGAATCCGGAGAACTCATCGGTATGCATTGGTGCAAGCTGAACTATGAGCGGGCTTTGTACATCGCCATGGCCGAGCAGAACCCTCACGACCGCCCCAGAGAAAAAGAGCAAAAAGAGATCCTCCGGACGTATTGGGGGCAATGGGAGAAATGCAAAGCAATGCTCGATCGGTCGCATCGCCGTAGCATTGTGACTTATCTGCTCGATCACCCTGTTGATTTCAAACGCGCGTTGGCTCTGGTGCGGCAGGATCTGCGCGGTATCTACATCTCGGCCTTCCAAAGCTGGATTTGGAATCGATGGGTCTCGGCATTGATCGACAGCTTCAACGAGCAGCAAACGCAACGTCATTTGCCATCCAAGTCCGGACCGCTGGCACTGCCACAGCTTGGCTCTGCCGACCAGCAGCAGCGATGGCAAAGCCAGTGGAATGTCCAGCTCCCGCTACCTTCCGCCCGCCAGCATCATTGGCCCGATGGGACACTCGATACCCTCGAAGCCGTGGTCGCCGAGCTGGGTTTGACGGTGCGCGAACTGCGACTGAAATTCCCCCGCGATACCTTTTTCTCGCGCGGCGAAAGAGAGGTCCTTTTGTTCGCGTCGAATTTCACGTCCGCTTGGGAGAACCATGAATCGCAGTCCGAGCAATGCGATTGGAAGCTAGCTTTCCAGTTACCTCGGGGTGCTTATGCGACCATGATCATTCGGCAATTGTTCTTCGAAGGGATCGAACTCGACGAGGAAGACCAAAACGAAGGCCAAATTGAAGGCCAAGAGGAGAGTCATGAAACGTTTTGATGGGGTGATATTCGATTTGGATGGTACGTTGATCGATTCGCTCGAGGATATCGCCAACGCGGCCAATGCTACGCTTGGGCAACTCGGCAAGCCGACTTGCACCCTGGAATCCTTCAAGACCCACGTTGGGGATGGCGTGAGCGTCCTTTTCCAACGGGCCTTGCCCGAGACCCAGGACGATCCAGAGCTCCTTGCCCATTGCATGGCGATTTACCAAGGGCATTACGATGTCGGCTGGGACCTGTGCACCAAGCCTTATGCGGGGATCCCGCAAATGCTCGAGCGGGCGTTTGCAAGTGGGCTGCAATTGGCGGTGCTATCCAACAAGCCCGATCATTTCACGAAACGATGCGTGGAGCGATTTTTCCCGGCGGTTCCCTTCTCGCACGTGATTGGGCACAGCGATCGCTTTCCACGCAAACCCGACCCGACCTCGGCAAAATGGATCGCCTCGAAGCTTTCGACCGACCCGTTGCGGATCGCTTATGTTGGCGACACCAACACCGATATGAAGACCGCGACCTCGGCGGGGTTGTATGCGATTGGAGTATCGTGGGGTTTTCGCCAGGTCGAGGAGATCCGCCAAGCTGGGGCTCAGATCATCTGCGATTCGGCCGAGGAACTGACAAGGCTTTTGGTACAGCGGTAGGGGAACTTGCGAAAGATCGCAGCTATTAATTCAGACCGGACCGCAGAACCGGACCGCTGATGGACGCTGATGGACCGCTGATGGAACAGCCAAGTAGCCTGTAGTGGATCTCGCCGTAGTATGGGCCTCTGGGCCCGTACTATGGCGAGGATGCGGCTGTTTTGCAATTGTGTCGTGGTGATTGGTGATTGGTGAAGACATGAACCGAATAAACTACACACCCCAGTTCCTCCACTTCAAAAATCAACAAACATCACTCGACAATCATCAATCCATCGCTGGAAAAACCGCGGGGACAGTCCTCATCTCGCCATCACCCTTTGCGTCTTTGCGTGAGACTCAGGATCCTGCGCAGCAGAGCCGGACCGTCAAGCGACTATTGCTAGCAATGGCTCTTCGGGGGTTTGCTGGACTTGACGCAATGTTCAGTGATTTCATACGCTAGGTTTTCGGGTGGAGAGCCGTCAAAGGATTCTGACGCGTGAACTCGGCTCGATTTGAAAACACGAAACACCATGGATGGGGGTTGGGATGACTAGCGAAGCCAAAAAGCCTGCACCGGTTCCGATGCTCGATGTTGGGCGAGGGAATCAGCCGCTCAAGCAGGAGTTTCTTGATGCGATCGAGCGAGTGATCGATAGCGGTCGATTTTTGCATGGACCGGAAGTTACCGAACTTGAGAAAACGGTCGCAAACCTGAGTGAAACTGCTCACGGCATCGGTTGCGCTTCGGGTAGCGACGCGTTGCTCTTGGCCCTGATGGCTTTGGACATCGAACCGGGCGACGAAGTCATCCTGCCGAGCTTTACTTTTTTTGCGACCGCCAGCGCCGTGGCAAGACTCGGGGCCGAGCCGATTTTCGTCGACATCGATCCGATGACTTACAACATGGATCCAGAGTGCCTCGAGGGCAGCATATCGGCACGGACCAAGGCGATCATCCCGGTGCACTTATTTGGCCAATGTGCACCGATGGATCGGATCAATGAAATTGCCGAATCGCATGGGTTGCCGGTGATCGAGGATGCGGCCCAAGCCATTGGAGCGGCTTGGGATGATCGCCCTGCGGGATCCTGGGGACTAGTCGGTTGTTTGAGCTTTTACCCAACCAAAAATCTGGGCGGCATGGGGGACGGTGGGATGCTCGTATGCAACGACGAGGCGTTTGCATCCAAGCTGCGGTTGCTCGCATCGCACGGCATGCAGCCTCGGTACTATCACAAGTTGGTGGGGATCAACAGTCGATTGGACACGATCCAAGCGGCGATATTGAACATCAAGATCGCTCGCTTGGCAGATTACGCCAAGGCGCGTAGCGAGCATGCGGATCGGTACAAAGAACTCTTCCAAGCGAGCCAATTGCACGAGATCGTCGAGTTGCCTCGCAAGCAGCCCAAGGCCACGCATGTGTGGAATCAATATGGCATTCGCGTGCCGCATGGCCGTCGCGATGCTCTTAAAGCTCACTTGCAACAGCAAGGAATGGGCTGTGAAATTTACTATCCAGTGCCGCTTCACATGCAGGAGTGCTTCTCGGATCTAGGTTATTCCTTGGGCTGTTTACCCAACACCGAGTCGGCCGCTCGCGAGATCCTGCACTTACCGGTTTACCCAGAGCTGACGCTCCGCGAGCAAGAGTCCGTGGTAGAGGCGATCGAGTCATTCTACATGAGTGGCGCCTACCGCCGGGTGGCTTAAATGCGCCTAGGCCAGTTGCTGTTTGGGGAATATCTTTTCATTCGATGAACCCAAGTTGTAAGGCCCCATCTATCCATCAGAAAAACGATCGCAGCGCTACCGCCAAACAAGGGCATCGCGATCCCTAGCGCCAGAATGATCCACCATACCGTCCAAACCAAAGGGCCATGGCGCAGCGGTTCCGGGAATCCCCAGGTGCCTACCTCGCGCCGCTTGTACCACATCCAAACCCCTGAGCTCGACAGCGCAATCAATCCCGAGGTGGTCAGTAGCCCCA
>CAILTZ010000817.1 GCA_903837255.1 uncultured Pirellula sp.
CCAGAGGTGTCGATTGACAAGGTTTTCAAAACCTCTCGCCTTACCGAATAGTCGTGCAGTTTTTGAGAATCCAATGCTAGGTACTGCGAGTAGCTTAGCTGCTCCTCGGTCTGCCTAGCAGGCTCGGACATCAACATCCAGTAGACGATCTGCCGAACCGACGCTTGTTGATCGCGAGTCTGCTTGCCAAGATACTCCACTAGATCGCGACGCTCTTGCGTTGCGACACCGGTATCTATTCCAAACTCGGGCTCTATGTCCTGGCCAAAGAAGTCCTTCCAAAGGGACTTGAGCAAACCGCTTTGAGAGCGACTCCCCTGATCGACCCATAAGCCGACGGCGTCTTGGGTCGATACCTCAGCGCCAATACGTTTCCCATCTGGCATCCTGGCAGCGATCTTGCTAACCCGGTCGTCTTGCTCCCTGGAAAACAACTCGTTGCGCCCGGGTTGTGCCGATTCGACCATCAGAGCAGCGATCGAATCGAACACTACTGGTTTGGCACCTGGCGTAACGGCCACAGGAGACAATCGATCGCTAAGCCAATTCGGAGGGGGCTGGGTGTCAGTTCCGTGGCACTGTGTGCAAGCGATCGCGGAGTTCCCAGTGGCCTTCAGAAACAACTGAGAAAGACCACTGAGTCGCCGCGTGTCGGCTTCATTGAATCCGACCCAAGTGGCGTTCGAAGGTTTCGATTCGGATGCAAGTTCTGACCAGTGCTGCCTTAAAAAGTAGGATGGATGATCCGCTTGCCAGAGCCCCAAGAGAACTTGTCGCTGGATTCCTTGAATCGGAACATTTCGACGTATTTGCGATTCGAGCCAATTTCTGAAGACCGCCACCGCATCGCCCTGAGCGGCTCGACCTCCGAGATAAAAGTTCGCCAATCGATCGGCCCAAACTCGGTCGAACTCTTCGCTGGCCATCCAACGTTGAACCATCTTCGCAGTTTCCAGCTCTTCGGGTAGCTTCTCGCGACGAATCGCCTCCAACTCTGAACTGGTGGGAACACGATGAAGCACTAGGCGCGCGATGCGATCTGACGATAGAGGTTTGTCCTTAGCATTCTCATCGAGCAAACCAACTTGCTTCCAAATCTGCTGAAACTGCGAATCGATCACCGCGACGATTTCTCGGTCGAGCTTACCCCCAAGTTCCAAATCGCGACCCTGTGGTTCGTCGGGGGCCGCTTTTTCGCCCATGGGTTGGTTCTCGGCAATGGTTCCCAAAGGATCTAGCTCAGGGGTATCAAGTGGATGATCACTGTGAGCCGAAGGGGACGTCGAAGGATCGAGGACCGGTTCTCGCGATGCAACCACCTGAGGTATTGAAACCTCGGGACTCGGGGTTGCGTCGAATTGGTTTGGGATGGACTTATCGATACTTGCCGTGTTGCGCACTGTGGAGTCATCGACACGTGTATTCCAGGACCACCATCCGATCAGAGCCACTGCCCCGATCGAGGCAGCAAGGGACGCGGCAGTCAGCAGTTTCGCGTCCCATCGTTTTGAGAATCGGAATCCAAGCCGACCATCGCATTGAAGGTCGCTGTTGGCGTGCTGAAGAGCCCGATCGAGCTCCTCGACACTGAACAGGCCATTTGCATTCCTCTTGGATATCCCTTCGTAGATCGACGCAACCGAGGATCGAGGTGCAGCGCCCGAGAGCCACTCATCGAGCGAAGCTTCAATGAGCGATTCCACCGGTGAGGTGTCCGCAGGTTGGTTCGGATTGTCGGTGGGAAAGTGACTCATCAATCTACCGGTCTGGCGTTCCTAATTTTTCTTCGAGACATTGCCTGAGTTGGGCTTTGGCTCTTTGTTGTAGGTTCTTAACCCCATTCTCTGTAATCTGCAACTCCGCAGCGATTTGCTCGCGTGAAGCTCGATCCTCGAATCGCATTTTCAGGGACTTTTGGGCCCTGGCCGTCAGCCGTTGGAAGCATTCTTTCAACTCGTCGATTATCCGATCACCGGACGCATCGGCTCCCGCCCAGCGACTCCAATACCGATCTAGCAACTCAGCTTGGTCCGTTAAACCTACACCACCGAATTTGCGTTTGTATTCGAGTAACAGGTGAAAAGCCACGCGTCGCAGATAAGCGGCCGTCGAGTGATCGCTTTGCAACTCAAAAGGTTTTCTCAAAACAGCGACAAAGGTTTCCTGAGCAAGATCATCTGCTAGGTGGATCGTGCAACCGATTGCCCGCAGATATCTCCAGACCCCGAGATAGTGCTCTGCAAGGAGCTTCTCAGGGTTCCAGGAATCATGCCGATGGGTTAGATCGTCGGGCACACTAAGCGAAAAGTCCCTTGATGAGTTTTCCGCTGTTAGCGATCTTCATCGGTCGACCGCTTCGGCTCGTAAAGGTTGTCTCGAGCGATATCCCCAAGGCGTGACAAACCGATGCCATCACGTCTTCGGAGGAATAAGGTTCGCCTACGACTTCGGTACCGTCTTCATTGGTCGCACCGATGGCTTGACCACCCTTGATTCCGCCCCCACCGACCACGACACTCCATGCCCGAGCCCAGTGATCTCGGCCCGCATCGCCGTTGATGCGCGGTGTACGGCTAAATTCACCCATCCAAACAATGCAGGTATCTTCCAGGAGCCCTCGCTCTTCGAGGTCCGAA
>CAILTZ010000818.1 GCA_903837255.1 uncultured Pirellula sp.
ATCTCGCGGCGGATCTGATCGATCCGAGCCTTGATCTCGCTGGCCTTGCCGGCACCTTCGATAATCGTCGTGTTGTCCTTGTCGATGATGACCTTCTTGGCACGTCCAAGGTCCGACAACGTGAGTGTATCGAGCTTCTTGCCGAGGGCTTCGAAGACCGGTACGGCACCGGTCAGGATGCCGATGTCTTCCATCATGGCCTTGCGTCGATCGCCGTAGCCTGGGGCCTTCACGGCAGCGACGTGCAAGGTACCTCGGAGCCGGTTGATGACCAAGGTCGCGAGGGCTTCGCCTTCAACGTCCTCGGCGATGATCAACAGAGGCTTGCTTTGCTGAACGACTTGTTCGAGAACAGGGACGATTTCCTTGATGTTTCCGACCTTCTTCTCGAAGACCAGGATGTAGGCATCTTCCAGGACGCATTCCATGGTGGTCGGATCGGTGACGAAGTACGGCGAGAGATATCCTCGGTCGAACTGCATCCCTTCGACGAATTCGAGTTCGTCGTGGAGGCTCTTGCCTTCATCGACCGTTACCACACCGTCCTTACCAACGCGTTCCATAGCGTCGGCCAGGAGGTTACCGATGGCTCGGTCGTTGTTCGCGGCGATCGATGCGACGTTGGCCATCTCGGCCTTGTCCTTGATCTTGATCGACATCTTCTTGAGCTTCTCGGTAATGTCCGAAACAGCTTTTTCGATCCCGGCCTTCATCTGGATTGGGTTCACGCCCGCAACGACAGCCTTGAGGCCTTCGTTGAAGATCGCTTCGGCCATGACCGTTGCGGTGGTGGTGCCGTCACCGGCAACGTCGCTGGTCTTCGAGGCGACTTCGCGGACCATGCGAGCGCCCATGTTTTCGTACACGTCTTCCAGGTCGATCTCCTTGGCGACCGTCACACCGTCTTTGGTAACCGTTGGGCTACCGAACGACTTTTGAAGGATGACGTTACGGCCCCTGGGGCCGAGGGTGACTTTCACAGCCCGTGCGAGCTTGCCGACTCCACGTCGGATCGCTTCGCGGGCTTCTTGATCGAATGCAATGATTTTTGCCATGGTCTTACAGAATGCTCCTTGGTGAAATTCTTCGTCTATGTTCGAGCCACTCGGCAGTTGGCCGGGGGCAATCGAGACGGTTGTTAAGGTTGGGATTGAGGGTTTAAGTTGCGAAGTGTCGCAAGGCAGGGGTTAGCCCAAGACCGCGAGGACTTCGGATTCGTTCATCAGCAGGTACTCATCGCCATCGATTTCGATCGACTCGCCGGCATAGCTGGTAAACAGCACGTGGTCGCCAACCTTGACTTGAAGCTGAGAGCGGCTTCCGTTCTCCAAAACGCGGCCGTCACCTACGCTGATGATCTTGCCCCGTGTCGGACGATCCTTGGCGCTGTCGGGCAAGTAAATGCCACCGACGGTTTTCTCCTGGGACTCTTGGCGCTGAACCACGATTCGGTCCCCGAGCGGAACCAATTTGACCTTGCTCTTCTCTTTAGTTGCAGCCATCTACAAAAACTCCGTAGGCTAAACAAACGACGGTTGAATTACGCCAAAAAGGCATACAAAAAAGCTATGCTTCCCAGGGAGCAACTTTCGTGCCAGGAATACCAATAAGCCTTTTTCCGGCCTGAAAATCGTTGCTTAACAGGCTTTTGCCCATTGTTTTGTTCCACTTCCAAGTGAAAATAGTTGCTGATTTGTAGGAGCTACTTAGACAAAGGGTCAGCGGATGCCGTTGCGTGTGAATTGCCAGTGCGGGGTGGCTTTGAATGTCCCCGATACGATGGCCGGTAAAGGGGTCAAGTGCCCGAAGTGCCAGAGCGTCATCGCCGTGGCACCCTCGAGCAACGCGGCCGCTGCGGCCACGGCAACCGCAAAACCAACGGCTTCTAAACCAGCCGTTGCCGCTAAGCCAGCGGCAACAAAACCAGCGGCAGCTAAACCGACAGCGACTGCCAGCCAAGATGCGATGTCCAAACTCCTGGACTCCGCAGGCCTGAAGAAACGCGAGGGAATCTTTTGCCCCTCCTGCGATCGTTCGATCCCTCCTGGGGCGGCCATTTGCGTGGGATGTGGCTACAACTTGGAAGCCGGAAGCAAGATCGAAGGCTTCGAGGTCGAGGTCAAAGAGTTTGGCAATAAACGACTCGTCGAAGCCGCTGAAAGCATGGCCCGCGAGGCCGATACCGAAAAGCGACTCCTCAAAGTCGGGATGCCTTGGTGGATGATGCTTGCGATCATCCTCGGGGTACTTTTCATGATGACTGCGATCCTACTGAAAATGGATGTGAAAACATCGGGCAACGTCTCCAGCGTCCCTTTGATCGCCAAACTCCAATCGGCTGACTATGGACCTGTGATCGCCTTTTCGGTCGGCGGAGCCGCTTGCCTCGTTGCTCTTTTCTCCTTGATTGCAATCCAAGGAACGGCTTTCAAGGAATCGCTCAAGCAGGGGCTACTGTGCACGCTAACGGTCTTTTACGTCTTTTACTACATGTTTTCACGGATGAAGGAGCGCAAGCTCGGCAACACGGTCTTGATCTTTTGGATTGCAGCAATCGTCGCGGGCGTGTGCTTTGGATACTCACTCCCAAAGATCTGATTTTTATTGCCCGACCCCACTCAACAAATCGAGACGATTGCAAATTCCTGCATCATCTGGAACCTTCCCGCAAAAAAACCGTCAAAAAAACGGGTGGCGAAATGAGCAAATCAATTGCTTGGACGAGGGGCTTGGTTTACCCTAAGGCACTTGCCTAGGTACAGTTTTGGTCCCTACCACTTTTGCTTTAGTAAGGTTTTTCGATGGCCACCTATCGGCGTATCAATGTAATGGAGAATGGCGGCGTTCACGTGGTCCATTTCGTAGATAAGAAAATCGTGGACTCCGGGACAATCGAGCAGTTGGGTGACGAACTCACCGGCTTGGTCCTCAACGAAAAAAAGAACATGCTGCTGCTGAACTTCGACACCGTCGAGTTCATGTCCAGCGCCGCGCTCAACAAATTGATCTCCTTGAACAAGAAGGTCAAGGACTCCGCAGGCCAGCTTAAACTCTGCTGCCTGCGCCCCGAGATCGGCGAAGTCTTTAAAATCACCCGTTTGGATCGCGTATTTGACATCCGCAAAGACGAAGCTAGCGGTTTGTCAGCCTTCAAGCTCTAGGTCGCTCCTACTCCAGGGACCCCTTGCTGATGAACAGCCGACCGCCGATGTGGAAGTGCGATAAAATCATCCCCAGTGAATTGGATGCTGGGCATGCATCGATTGAAGAATTGATGAATGCCCTAGAATCCGCCGGGTGGGAAGGTCGCGATGTTTTTCATATCCAGATGGCGATCGAAGAAGCAGTCGTAAACGCAATCGAACACGGGAACAAAAGAGACGCTTCCAAACAAGTGCATGTCGTCTTCGTCGTCGATCGCGATTCGGCCGAAATGACCGTTACCGATCAAGGCGAAGGCTTCGATCACCAAAACGTCGCCGATCCGACTGAAGAAGATCGCCTCGATCAACCCCGAGGTCGTGGAGTGCTCCTGATCAGAGAACTCATGAGCGAGGCGCATTACAACCCCAAGGGCAATAGCGTTTGGATGCGAAAAGTTCGCTCCAAGGACGAGCCTGAGGCAAGCTATTAGTCGATGTCCGAACGGTCGGCTCTGGCACGCGTTCCCAAAGCTTGCCAAATCTGCACATCAATGTTGTTATTGATCGTCTGCACGCTACCGTCCATCAGACAAGAGTTGACCGACCCACCATGCCAAGACCGCGAGGTAAGAACCGCATAGGATGGTCGCGTCACGCTTTGACCTTCCGCCTGTGAGTTGTAGTCGATATTGTAGCGGACGCCGTTGTACATGTAGGGAACCACGGTGTTGGGACCCAACGTAACTGTGAATCCACTGTGATGAGCATGCCCGTTGGTCCATTCGCAATGCCCCGTCCCAGTGCCATCAGGAAAAATCCTATCCTTGCGACCCGAATCGGCAATCGCAGCTACCTCGGCAACCGTCGTCGGCATGGCGGTCGTCGATGGACCGGCATTGCGAGTATAAGCCTGCCAGGCATGCACTTCGCTCGCCCAAAGAGTGCGGCTGAGACCATCGGTGACCGATGCAAGTCTCAACGTCGAATTCGCATGCGTCACCCCATCGCCACCGGTATTGGTGTTTGGATCGTATACGAACCAAGTCCCCAGATTGAACCCATAGGTGGTCGGGTAGAGAAACATGTTCGATGTGCTCCCCGTGGCAGCCGTGTCGCGAGGAATATCCCCACGGGGGTCCGAAGGGCATACATACGTTGAGACACGGTAGTAGTTGAGAATCGGATAGTTGCTCCAGTTGACGCTCAAGTCAACTTGGTTGGCCAAGTTGTTTTGTTCCAGATAAGGGAAAAGCCGACCGTGGATACTCCAGGATGCGTTGGTGGCACTCCTAGGGTTGATACACGCGCTCGGAGGAATCCGCTTAGTGGCCGACTCGTAGTTCATCATCGCCAAGCCGATCTGCTTGAGATTGTTCGAGCAAGACATCCGCCGGGCCGCTTCCCGAGCGGCTTGAACCGCCGGCAATAGCAATCCGACCAGGACCCCGATGATGGCGATGACCACCAAAAGCTCTACCAGGGTAAATCCACAACGACGATTGCGAGGAACCATGAAATGTACGACCCAAACTGCCAGGAACGAAGATTTCTAGAATTCGAGAATTCTGCTCAGAAAATCAACGCTGGCAAACCGCAGGACAAAACTTCACCCCATATCGCGTCCTAGCGATGCGCCGTTGTCCAGGCTTCAACCATCGTCATCGTGATCCAGTAGATCACCTTCGTGCAAGAGCCTGAAGCCCTTTTGGGCCAGGGTATCGAGGGCCACCTCAGGATTGTCTACACAGATCGCAATCGCCGGACCGCCAGAACTGCGGCCCAGGAGTGAATAAGCCCTCACGATATTGATCTCGGCTTGGAGAATCGCCATGCAAATCTCCTGGAAAGGCTGGCCCGATTCGGGCAATTCGACTCCAATACAATCGCTCTCAAAGAACGACAACCCCGCTCTTTCGAACGTCTCGCGACCGGTTTCTGGATTGCGCAGGAGGAATCGCACCAAGGCGCAGTCGGAGGAATCGTTGATCGAAAAACCCAGGATACGATTTCCAGAAATTTCTATCCTTCGGACGACATCCAAGAGTTGTCCGACTCGATTCTCTAAAAAGACAGTGAACTGCCTAAGCGTCGGGTAGTCGCGCCCCCGCATCGTCTGGTACGTCGGTCCTGAACCCTCTGAGCTACTCATGCAGATCCCTCTCCTGGAAAGCCTAAATCCACCACCCGCCGAAATCGCTTATAACGATATAAGATACAACGCAAAAAGTCACGGACTTTAAAAGAATATCCTAGATGTATCCAGTTGTTAGCGAACAACTACTTATCCCGATCCTCTCCCACGATCCTTTCTGGGCATTGAACCATTGGGGAGCAAACGATTGCCGAGTGCAATCTCAATCGATCTTCCGCTCTAGGTTGTGATCCTGGGCAATCGCACCGTAGTAAGCCGGACGACGGTCGGCCCATCGATCGATGACATGCTCCTTGGGGACTCGCACGAGTCTTTTGTTTCTAGCCTTGCTGCAATCGATCGTCGCGCGAAGGATCTGCTCGTCCTCATGGGCCGCATCGGCGATCGGGTTGCCGTTAGGATCGCAGATCCGGCTATTGCCGATGAACCGAAACCCACGTTCGGTGCCAACCCGATTGACACTCATGAAGTAAACGTTGTTCTCCAAGGCCCTCGCGTTGGGAAGATATTTGGCAAACGTATCGGCTCCTGGGGGCCAATTGGTCGGGAGGACCAACAGATCGGCTCCGTCGAGGGCCAAGCATCGGGAGGACTCGGGAAACGAGCCGTCGTAGCAGATATGCATCCCAATCCGCAACTCATCGGCAGCCACCGCGCGGTATAGGTTCTCCCCCTGGGTGGTGAAGCGATCGACACCCAAAAACGGAAGATGGACTTTGCGGTACGTCGCAACGACACCGCTGGGGCCGACCAGAACGCAACTGTTGTAAATGGATCCGTGGGGACCGAGTTCTAAGAGGCCGAAGACCACATGCATGTTCCGGGCCTTGCAAATCTCCGCAATCGCATCGGTGGCCGGGCCAGGGATCGATTGAGCGTGCGGGAGTGCCTCCTCCAAGCTAGCAAAACAATAACCGCTGAGCATGCACTCGGGGAAAACCACCAAGTCGGCTCCCTGGACCTCCTGATGCGCAAGCCAACGCAGCATCCTCTGCAGGTTTGCTGCCGTATCGGCTAAATCGACATGCGTCTGGATCCCGCAGACGGTCTTCAGCAGGCCGGGTTTTGCAGTGTTCGGAAGTGTGCTCATGATGGTGTCGAGTCTAACACGAAACCAATCGACCGGCGACTACCCTTTTCACGAACCCGAAAAGCGTTCCACGAGTTCTTGGTACCGGCGGTGCTCACCCGAATCGGCCGGTGACGTAATCCTCGGTTTCGCTGAGCGTTGGCCTAGTGAAGATCGTCGAGGTCTCGGCCATCTCGACCAATCTGCCCAAATACATAAACGCTGTGTGGTCACTGATCCGGGAGGCTTGCTGCATGTTGTGTGTGACAATCAAGATCGAATACTCGCCTCGCAGCCGGTCGATCAAATCCTCGATTTTGCCAGTAGCGATCGGATCGAGGGCCGAACAAGGCTCATCAAGCAGCAGCACCTCCGGATCGCTGGCGATAGCCCGAGCAATGCACAATCGCTGCTGCTGGCCACCTGAGAGACTCAAGCCCGACTCGTAAAGCCGATCCTTGACCTCCTCCCAAAGGGCCGCACCCCTGAGCGATTGCTCGCAGACCTGCATGAGGACCCGCTTGTCTCTCTGACCGTCGATCCGCAATGGATAAACGACATTTTCAAAGATGCTCATCGGAAAGGGGTTCGGCTTTTGAAAGACCATCCCCATGCGTTTACGCAGCTGGATCACGTCGACCGACGGGGCGAAGATCGATTCACCATTGAGCAGCATATCTCCCTCGATCCGAACCGACTCAATCAGATCGTTCATCCGATTGACGCTTCGGAGCAACGTCGACTTGCCACAACCGCTAGGTCCCACCAACGCTGTAACCATCCCTTTGACAATCGGCATGCTGATGTTGTACAAGGCTTGTTTGCGGTTGTAGAACAAGCTGAAATCGCGGATCGAAACTACAGTTTCTCGCGCCAGGACTTCCTGGTGGATCACCGATTCGATCGTTTGACCATCCGCGATGGCTTTGAGTCGATTCATGGCGGACTTTCTAGAATTGGCTGGACTGAAACCGCTTGCGCAGATTGGCTCGAAGCCAGATCGCGGTTTGGTTCAGGAGCGTTACGATCGCCAGAAGCAGCAGCGTGGCGGTGTAAACCATCGGCTTGGCCGCCTCGCTGTTTTGGCTTTGGAATCCCAAGGAGTATATCTGAAAACCTAAATGCATAAACGACCGAGATCCGTGCAAGAAAGGAAACTCGCCGTCGAGTGGCAGATCGGTGGCCAAAGGGATCGCCCCCACGAGCATCATCGGTGCGACCTCCCCTGCCCCTCTGGCCATCGCTAGGATAAACCCAGTGATGATCCCTGGGCGAGCATAAGGCAACACGATTCGGTGGATGGTCTGCCACTGCCCAGCCCCGCAAGCGTACGAACCCTCGCGAAGCGAATTCGGTACCGCCGATAAGGCCTCTTCGGTCGCGACGATCACGACCGGCAAGGTTAGCAGTGCCAAAGTCAACGCCGCCCAGAGCAAGCAACCTTTGCCAAACGTCGGATTGGGCAACTGGGCTTGGTAGAACCCCTGAAAATGTGGGGATTTAATCAACAGCCATACGATCCCAACGAGGGTTGCAAGCCACAGCAAGCCACCGGCCCATCGAAGCATCGATCGCAACGGCGATCGCCGAGCTTCTGCTTGACCAGAAAGTACCGCTACAGCAAACGCTGCCAAGGAGACCAAGGCCAGCAATCCCAACGCGGAAAACCAAACGGCGCTGGGCCAAGGCTCAAAGCCCGCTTTCTTTGGACCTCCATCGATGTATCCACCGACGATGTAACAGAAAAAGGACAAACCAAACACGCCGTAGACAATGCTCGGAACACCGGCCAAGTTGTTGATGCTGATGCGAATCAAACTCAGTAGCCACCCTCGCTTGGCATACTCACGCATATACAATGCTGCCAGAACCCCAAAGGGCATGACCGCCATCGACATGATGATCGTCATGACCACGGTACCCCATATGGCTGGGAAAAAGCCACCCTCCATGCCCGCCTCGCGAGGCGCCCCGGAGAGAAACTCCCACCATCGGCCTGCATACACGCCCAGACGCTGGAATAATCCCAATCGATTCGTGGGAAAAAACCGGACAACGTCTGCCAAAAGAATCGTGTGCTCTTGGAGGCCCGATACCGAGCAGGTTGTTTCTCCTAGACGACGGATCCAAAACCGACGAATCGACTGGTCCTCCACCGCGACTTTGCACAGCAATAGTTCTTTGCCCACTGGCTCTACAGAGATCGCTGGAGACGATGCATTCGATTCGACACCAATCAATTTCGCAAAGGCTTGGACATCACCGACTACTCCTGCCGAGAGCTCGGACCAGGGGGCCGTCAGCGTCCCGAGCTCTTGTGCAATCGGGAGCTCGAACAGAACGCTGCGCTCCGACCGCTTGGCTTCAAGCTCTGCAATCCGCTCGTTGATTTGGACCATCGCATCGTCGGCTCGTCGATTGCGATCGGCAAGCTGCCCAATCGCTCGCCTTGCCGCAGGGCTTAGCCCCTCGACAGATCCGGATTCGACCGCTCTTTGCAAATCGACTTTTTCGGCAAGCTCCACTCGGCGGATGCTCAATCTCGCCTCGGCGATATCACCATCGATCCGCTTGAGCTCGTTCTTAGCCTGAGCCAACTGCCGATCGATCTTGGCCGTCTCCCGCATCCCTTGTGTTACTTGGTCTGCGAAGTGATCCTGGGTTGTCTTGGTCCAAGACAACTCTTTTGGGAAACCATAGAGGTTCCCCCACTCCTTGCGCTCGACGAGCCATAAGTCTGGGTCGGCCCAAGGCGTTTGGTCGGCCAATTCCAGACTCGATACATAAGCAAAATGTCGGTTGGAAACATCGTAGTTCCCTACCCGTAGGTAGAGCTTGTTCTGGCCGTCTTGAAAATGCTTCGAGTAGAGTTCGCCACCGACCAAGGATCCATCGTTTCTTGTATAGATCGAGTAGTTCCTAGGCCAGAGGGTCCAGAGCCCTTGCCAGAGCACGAATGCCAGCAGCGACAAGATCATCAAACAAGCGATAGCGAACATTCCGCCCGAGAGCCAAACCATCGGTTCGCCTTGAGCAGCAATTTGTGCTTGCGCACTGCGTTTTGAGTTCGGACCGATCATAATTGATAGGCTCGCTTTCGAAAACGCAATCGAACCCACTCGGCAAGTGTGTTTGCAACGAGCGTGAAGAGAAACAGCAACAAGGCCGCAAGAAACAGAGTGTGGTAATGGGTCGAACCGCGTGAGGCTTCTGGCAACTCGGTGGCCAGCGTGGCCGACAACGTTCGGTATCCGTTAAACGGGTTCCAATCCATCAGCGGGGTGTTTCCGGCCGCCATAAGCACGACCATCGTCTCGCCGATCGCACGGCCAAATCCGATCATCAAAGCGCTAAACAACCCGCTCATCGCAGTGGGCACCACCACGCGCATTGTTGTTTGCCATACCGTCGCACCGCAGCCCAGCGAAGCGCTTCGCAAATGCTGAGGCACCGACTGGAGGGCGTCGTCGGCCAACGTATAAATCAACGGGATAATGGCAAAGCCCAAGATTCCACCAACCAGCAACGCATTTCGCTCCTGATAAGCTCCCAGCAGCCCACGCCTAGCATCCCAATTCAACCCGGTACAGAGCGACGCTGTCGCGCAGGCTAGGAGAATTACCGAAACACAAGCCACCAGAAACAGAATCGTCTGCCATACGGCTCGACCTTGAAAACCTGTCCGATCAGCAAGCCATTCGAGCATTCCTACCATCGGACCAGAGAATAGCCACACGACAGCCAATGCCGACGGGAGGATCATCAGCAGAAACCAACCCGGCCAACTCGATTGCTGCGGCTCGCTGAGCCAAGCTTGCATCGTCGATCCAAACACCCAGCGTTCAATGGGGCTTGAGATCCAAGCCGCCAGAAGGATCGCCGTCGGCGGGATCAAGAACATTAGCGGGAGCCGAAACTTTCTCCACGGAATCGATCGCTCAGTGGGGATTAAAATCCAAAGATTCGCCGCAAGTAAAAACAAAAACAGAGTCATAGCAACTGAGCACAAAACCCAAAACAGTGAGTCTCGCATGATCGGGGCCAAGACCATCGCGCCGATAAAGCCTAGCACCACACTTGGTACACTGGCCATCAATTCAATCAACGGTTTGAACTTGGCTCTCCAGCTATTGCTCAAAAACTCGCTGCCGAAAATCGCGGCAAGAATCGCGATCGGAGCCGCGATCAACATGGAATAAAACGTGGCCTTGAGCGTTCCGAAGACCAAGGGGATCAAACTGAACTTGGGCTCTCCCTCGTTGCTGCCGGTACTGCTTTGCCAAACATAACCGGGCTCCTGGTAG
>CAILTZ010000819.1 GCA_903837255.1 uncultured Pirellula sp.
AACAATCCTGTTTTGTTTGGCATCGACGGCTACGGCAGCAACTAGGGACGGGAAATTCATCCCTTGGAGGATCGAGGCGGCCATGAGAGCCTGTCCTGGAGGACCTGGGTGAACGGCATCGCCGGCGGTGATGCGGTTGTATTTGGACTCTTTGGAGCGGGCTGCGTCGAGGACATTCAAGTACGGATGAAATTGATCAACAAACTTGCCGTTGTTTTTCTCGGAGATCGCTTTGACTCCTTCGGAAAATTTTTCGAGGGTTTGGTTGTAACCGGTCAATGCTGTTTTGCCTTGTTCGTCATTATCGAGGGGCTGAGGGGTGACCCAAGCGGTCCGGATATTGGCCGCTTTGGCTTGGTCAGCCATGCCTTGCAATCCATCCATGTAGGGTTTGAAGGTTTGATCGGAGAATTCGCGGTAGCTGCCATCGTTCATGCCGAAGTCGACGGTCATGGCGGTGGGTTTATGGAGAAGCACATCGCGAGCGAATCGAGAGTTTCCACCGACGGATCGATCGCCACCGATCCCTACGTTTCGGAAGGTGATTTTCCAGTTTGGAAAACGGGTCACGGTCCACATTTCGACGTAGTTCGAGTACAGATGTTGTTCGGTGATGCTATCGCCGATCATCACCACGCGGTCACCGTCCTTGAAGAAAAAGTCTTCGGCATGGACTGTGGTTAGTGGAACTGAAAAGCTGCTGACGAGAATGGCAAGACGCATGGAGAGTTTCACAGGAGGATTCCTTGAGGCAAAAAGGGGGGGAACTGACGCAGGGTCTCTGGGGCGGCAAGAGGTCCTAGATCTTATCAGAATTGAGCGGCCGCACACGCTTTTTTGGGTTAGCGAGCAAACCCCATTGTTTGATTATCTGGACCATTTACTTGCAAATTCTTGGGCCGTACCGGCTTTTACTGTATCTTGAGGTTCTTACTTGTCTAGTTGCGCGAACGAAGCCATAGGCGCTCAGATGGACCAGAGATCAAACCATACTGTTCTAGAAGTTCCCGGTGACAACCTGCGGGAAGCCGCGACGCAAATCCAAGAGAATTGCGATGAAGGAATCGACCCAGTTGCATCTGTCGAAAGAGCGTTCGATCTACAGAAAACAGCGTCCTTGGAAGGCCCTGAAGGATTCCATCCTTTCAACGCCCGATATTGGATTGGTGAAGAGATCGGTAAGGGGGGGATGGGCTTGGTTTATCGAGGCTGGGATTTGCAACTGCAACGCCATGTAGCCATCAAGATCATCCGCCAAGATCATCAAAGCAACCAGCGGCATCTTCTTCGATTTCTACGCGAAGCCAGAATCGCTAGTCAGTTGCGTCATCCGAGCATCTTAGGAATTCATGATTTCGACGTCGAGCCCTCCGGTTCGGCTTACATCATCATGGACTTGATCACTGGAAAAACGCTGGAGCAAGTCATTGCGGATACGATCGTCGACGAATCAAAGCGGCATTTGATGCTCACGACGTTTTTGCAGATTTGTCAGGCCATGGTCTTTGCACATGCCAACGGAGTAGTCCACCGGGATTTGAAACCAGCGAACATCATGGTTGGTGATTATGGTGTCGCAACCGTTCTCGATTGGGGCTTGGCCAAGATCCTCGCAAACAACGGCTTGCGATCAGACAACCTCGATGAGGAGGTTGTCGTCCCGCTGACTCAAACAAGCATCGAAGAGTCACTCGATCATCCGAAACCCAATTTTGATACCGTATCTGGCACGGTCATGGGCACTCCGTACTACCTTGCTCCGGAACAGGCCCGCGGCGAAGTCGTTGATTATCGAGCGGATGTTTTTTCTCTCGGTGGCATTTTATGTCACCTGCTTACAGGCTCTCCACCTTTCATGGGTGACAAGCTATCAAAGGTCTATAAAAAAAGCGTCAGCGGAGACTTGTCCTACGCGTTCGATCAACTTGATCGATGTGGTGCTCCGATCCCGATCGTTCAATTGGCCAAGCGATGTTTGGATCCCAGCGTCGAGAGTAGGCCGAAAGACGCGAGTTTTTTGGTCCAGCGTCTACAAGAGTATTTCGAATCAGGGCAGCGCAGAGCCGAAGAGGAGCTAGTCCGCTTTTTCGATTTATCCCTTGATCTGTTTTGCATTGCGAACACCCAAGGCTATTTCTGGCGACTCAACGATAATTTCTCTCGGGCTCTTGGCCACACAGCCAAGGAGCTTACATCCAAACCGTTCATCGACTTTGTCCATCCAGATGATCAGCCGGATACCCTCAATGAGATAATGAAGCTATCGCGGGGCGAGCCGACCATTCAATTCATCAATCGATACCGACACAGAGATGGTCATTACCTTTCTCTCGAATGGACCGCTCGATCCGTAGGAGACGAAGGTATGATCTACGCTGTTGCTCGGGATGTATCCGAACGTCTTCGGCTCGAGGAAGAGCGCTTCCGACTAGCAGAAATTGTCGAATCGGCCAGCGATGCGATCGTAGGAAAGAATCTGGATGGATTGATTCAAAGTTGGAACTCTGGAGCGGAAAAACTCTTCGGCTACGCAGCCGAGGAAATGATCGGACAACCCATTACAAGATTGCTCCCAGCCGATAGGCTCGATGAAGAGACGGAAATTTTGAGGATACTTAGAGAGGGAGGACGGGTCGAACATTTTGAAACGGTACGTCTTGATAAATCAGGCGCGAGAATCGAGATCTCCGTGAGTATCTCGCCGATTCGCGACGCGAAGGGAAAGATAATCGGTGCATCCAAATTTGCACGGAAAACCCATAAATGAGGTTCTGGATCAGGATTTGTGGGGGCGATGCGTGGGCCTCGCTCTGCCCCGATTGTGTGCCCGTTAGAACTGCAAACTAAATCCGTCCTAGCCGTTCGAGGGCTTCGTCGGCCCAGGGGCTTTGGGGTGAAAGTTGCAAAAACCGCAACCAATGTTTGGTCGCATCTTCGGAACGCCCAAGTTCGTCTAGGGATCTTGCTAAATGATAATGGACATCTGGATAGTGATCGTCCTTGGCCAGCGCCCCTTGGAAAGCTGCGATCGCCAAATCGACTTGGCCGGTTTCGGCTAGCACGCACCCCAAGCTGGCTCGGGCTTCGACAAAGTCTTCATCGATTTCGATGGCATTGTAGAAACGTTCGCGTGCTGCTTGGACCTCCCCTGCTCTTAGCAGCAATTCCCCTAGTCCAAACACAATCTCGGCGCTTGGTCCGTACTTGGCCAAAATGACACGATGCCACTCGATCGCTTCGTCGATGCGGCCCGCATCTTCGAGTTCCTCGGCTGCAGCGAGCATCGAGTCGCGAGTCCATGGGCCTAGTTCGGAGGACTGTTGTGGACCCAGCAGCGAGGCTGTCGTTGCGTGGGGGTTCATTACCAAGATCTCTGGCTCTTGAGATCCTGCATCGGCTTGCTCTGGCTCGTCGAAATTCAAGTGGAGTTGTCCGTGAGAACCAAGCAGTTTGCCGTCTTGGTAAAGCAGGATTCGGCGTCCATCGATTCGGATATCTAGATCGATCAAGCTACGGTTGGCGATCCGGGAGCCGAAGTCATCGAGTTGTTTTTTCAAGTCGGTGACATTGGCCCCTTGCCGGATCCACGAAGCGATTTGCTTGGCGCATTGGACTTGTTCAAAATCGAAATACGGGAGTTTGTGGGCTACTTTGATGCTTGGTAGCAAGCCGATGCGGTGCCAGCGGCGAACGGCGCTGACACGAGCCTTGATCAGGCTGGCGACCATTGCTGGGGTGTAGAGTTGTTTGTGGGATGGGTCGTCGACGAGTCCGAGAGCTGTCCACAGGTCGTGTTCATGGACGAGTGTCGTGGACCCTAGTCGGATTCGCTCACGAAGTTTCTCATTGAGCATGGCTTGGATGTCTTCGTCGGGTAGTTCATCGGCCCCGATGACCACCAAGTCCAGATCACCTGTGAGTTTATCGGCGACCGTGGCATGGTATTGCTTGAGCCACTGGCAGGCTTCTTTGCGGGTCATTGCCCCGAGCTTGCCCAACAAGCCGATCCGTTTATGTTCGAGGACCAGTGGGGTTGATTGCGACATTTGAGGGGGGTTAGGTTCCGTCGGTACCCAGCGAGAGATTCCATCTCTGCATGGCATCCAATTGCGCTCGTTTGGTCATATCGAATTGAAGGGGTGTAACGGTCACGCCGCCGGATGCCAAGGCCATCAGATCGGTTGGGTGCTCGGTGGGTTTTGGGGGTGGATCGTTGGTGGACCAGTAGTAATTGCGACCCTTGGGGTCTTGGCGTTTGACGTAATGATCGCCATATCGCTCGACTCCCATCGGGACGGTATGGACGCGAGGCATTTTCCCGGCGCGGTAATCGATGGTCGCCTGGGTCGAGATGTTGATGTTGTAGAGTTCCGGGGAGAAAGCTTGGTAATCGAGGATTTTTCCGATCAGTTGGACGGCGATTGATCCGGCGGCTTCGAAATCCGCATGGGGATCTTCCTCGAGCGACACGGCGATGCTTGGGATGCGGAAAAAGGCACCTTCGATGGCGGCTGCGACGGTGCCTGAGTAAAGGACGTTGATGCCTGCGTTCAGGCCGCCATTGATACCGCTGACGATCAGTTCGGTCGGTTTGGGGGCTAGCTCGGTGAGTCCGAGTTTGACGCAGTCGGCAGGTGAGCCATCGACTGCCCAGCCTCTGAAGATCTCTGCATCGAAGATTTGTTTGCAGGTCAGGGGTGAGAGGTAAGTGATTGAGTGTCCGACGCCGCTTTGTTCGGTGGCTGGTGCGACGACCGTTACGCGACCGAGAGATTCCAGAGCGATACGCAAGGCTTTAAGTCCTGGGGCGTGGATCCCGTCATCATTGGCAAGCAGGATATTCAAGAGGGGGGGATCCTTTACCAACGGATAGTGTCGCGAAGGTTTTTGGAGTAGCCTTGTTCAAACTCTTTGATTTTTGGTTCGAGAGTTTCGGGTATTTCCTCGGGCAGTTGGATCAGCGGTTCGACGATCATATCGCCACGGAGTCCATTGGCACCTTTGAGCCCTTGGCCTTTGACTCGGAGGCGTTTACCGCTATCGCACATGGTTGGAATTTTGATGGTGACATCGCCTCGCAGGGCTGGCACATCGATCTTGGCCCCGTAGATGGCTTCTGAGAGAGTGATTGGCAGCTTCAGTTCAATGTTATTGCCATTGATTTTCACTGCGTGGTGGGGTTGCATTTGAATGGTGAGGATCAGATCGCCGGTTGGTCCACCGCTTGCTCGTTGGCCGAGTCCGCGAAGTCGAATTTTTTTTCCGGGTCCAACATCCGCTGGAATCTTCACGCTCAGTTCCTCGGAACGTCCATCCCCTCGATTGAGTTTGAATTGGATTTCACCTCCTTCGATCATGATCCGCAGCGGGACGGGTATTTCGGCGGCGACATCTCCGGATTGAGGCTCTGCGGGGGAGTTTGAGGAGGAATGTCCTGAGGGACTCGATCGGCGGGACCGGGTTCGGGAGCGGGAGGGTTCTCGAGGGTCCTGGTTAGAGGATTCGAGGTCTTTTAAGAAGTCGAAGAATTGGAAGCCTTCGGATTTGCCGAAGGCTTCGCGGAAATCGAAGCCTGCGGGACCACCTTGACCGGCACCGAAGGGACTGTTGCGGTAAGCTTCGTAGCCTTCCCCGTATTGGTCGTAGAGCTTGCGTTTTTCGGGGTCTTGGAGCGTGTCGTAAGCGACTTGCAGACGCTGGAACTCCTGCTTGGCTTTATCGTCCTCGGGGTTAAGATCCGGATGGTGCTTTCGGGCAAGCCTACGATAGGCCTTGGAGATTTCATCCTGGCTGGCCGAACGGCTTACACCGAGCGTGCTGTAATAGTCTTCTGCCATAGCCTACGTGCGTGGTTTCGTTGAAAATCCGTGCTAGTGTTTAAGCTCGATTTTAGCACGGATCTCAGGAAACGCATCCTCTATTTTGGTTAACCCCCGGTGGAGCCTGATGGTGCCTCGGGCTGATGGTTTTCGTTGAGAAGATCGGCTGGGACCATTTTTTCGTTGGCGCGATCCCAACCCATCATGCGGTTAGATCGCCAGCTTTCGTTGGCCATATTAACGGCCACTACGCCTGCGAGTCCGAGTTCGATTGGGCAATTGAGAGGTTCGCCGTTTCTGAGGTGGTTATGCAGATTGGTATGGTGCAGGTTCTGGTCTTCGCCGCCGGTCTTTTTGTGCTGTCCGAGGACTTTGCCGTCGGGATCTTTGGCGACCCAGCCTTCGTTGTTGAAGAACAAGGTTCCTTCGTAGCCGCGGATCAGGTGGTCCACTCGAACGCGATTGCCCATGGTTCCCAGGACGTAAACGGTCATGCCTCGGGGGTACTCGCAGATCATTTCGATATTGTCGGGTAGGTCGCGTCCGTCTGGCCATTGCCAGATGCCTCCCATGCCCACGACGCGGCGTGGATAGAGCAGGTTGCATGCCTTCATGATGCGGGTGATTCGGTGGATAAACAGGTCGGTACAGATGCCGCCTGAGTAAGCCGAATAGCAGCGCCATTCGAAGTAGTGGTTTGGATTCCAATCGATTTTTGGAGCTGAGCCCAGCCAAGCGTTCCAATCCAAGTCGGCGGGTTTGTCTTTGAACTTGGAGACTAGGTCTGGTTCACGCCAAGGGCCGGCACCTTTGGTGTATCGTCGAACATATTCGATTTGAGCTTGGAGGACCTTGCCGATCATGCCTTCTTGGATAGCTTTTCCGGCCGAGATGTAGCTATCGTCGGACATGGCTTGCACGCCGACCTGAACTGGCCGTTTGGTTTCTTTTTGTTTCTTCACGACCGCTTGGGCTTCGGGGATCGTGTGGGTCAGTGGTTTTTCGCAGTAGACTGCTTTGCCGGCTTCCATGGCATCGATGGTCATGGTCCAGTGCCAGTGTTCTGGCGTGGCAACGATGACGTAGTCGATGTCTTTGTGTTCGAGCAGTTTTCGGTAATCGGTTTCGGCATGGTCGGCTTGGATGGTGGCTTTGCCTTCTTCTGCCCGGGTCTTCCAGCAGTCGGCGACGCAAACTGGATGGAGGTTGTTTTTTTCTTTGAGGTTGTTGATCACACCCATGTGAGCCTTGCCGATAACCCCACCGCCGATGAGTCCGACACCGAGTCGATCATTGGCACCGATGACTCGCGCGTAGCTTTTGGCAGAAAGCTGTGTTGCCAGGGCGGCTGCGGATGTGGCGGTGGCGAGGAAGGTTCTGCGTTGAACAGGGGTCTTGGAAGAATCGCTCATGGAACATGCCTCCGATAGGTTGATTGGCAACGGATGATGATTGGCAACGATTGTGTCGCGGGGGAAAAAGAAGCGTCGAGCATAGCAGGCCAGCCGGGTGGATGCAAATCCATCCGGTGCGAAAGGCTGGCGAATCTAGGGATTCGGGGTGCCTGAAACGGCGTTGATGGCCTCGCTCAAGGCCCGTTGGCGGGCGACGATTTGGTCTCTGAGAGCTTGGATTTGCTTGAAGGTAGACGAGACTTCAGCGCGTGTGGACTGGAGATCTTCTTGGAGCCTTTGGGCTTCGGCGCCGATCACGTCGAGCTCTTTCTTGTACTGAGCGAAATCCTTGTCGAGCTTGGACCTCTCGTCCTGCCCCAAGCGAACTTGGTTGTCGGCGATCCCTTGGGATTTTTGCATTTCGGCAAGTTCGCGTTGGATCAATACCGAGTCTTGCAATGCCGAGGTGATTTGGCGTCGAACTTCACGGAACGCATATTCGTAATCGTTCAAGGGGCGAACCCAAATAGGGGTGATGAGCTTGACCACATCTTGTTTGATCAGATCGGCAGAGGTCACCGAATCGAACACGTTGATGTCGCCTTGTTTGAAGGTGACTTTTGCTCCATCTTCACCACGTTTTAGGCGGGCGTCGACCGATCGGCCGCTCAGGTCGTAGAAACCTCCTTCGGTGGCATTTCGTTGTTCCTGTGCGTCGACTTCGATGGTGTAGTCTTTAAGGAACTCGACGCGTTTGTAGACTTGTTCGGCGGGGGCTTCCTCTGGAGCTCGAGAGCCGTCGTTGATATACGACCGCAGAACGCGGGCCTTGATGGCATCTTTGACGCTCAAACCCGAGAGCTCTGCATTGGCAAGGGCCGGATCGATGTTGAGCAGGCTTGCAAGTTCATTCAAATCCATTCGACCGTAAAGAGGTGCATTCTCATCGGTCTTGGTGCCTTCGGCTGCCTTGGAGCCTTCGGCGGCAAACGCATCGTGGGAGTCCAGAGGCATCAGTTCGTAGACCGCCCAAGTTGGGTATTGCCCGGACCCGATGGCTGCGATTTGTTCAGCCGTTAGGGTGCTGCTGGGTTTCGCTTTGACGATTCCGCCGTTGGCTTCGGTGACTACGAACTCGCCCAAGTAGACCGTTGGCAGAATGCCACGCTGGTCATTGGATTCGCCGAACATGTGCACAATGGTCTGAGCCGATAGACCTATGTCTGCCTTGGGGGCCGCCGGAGGATTGGCGGCACCGGGATTGGCGGCTGGTGCAGCGGGATCGGCAGGGTTGGGTGCCACAGGAGCAACCATCCCAAGCTGCAGAGTCACTTCATTTTGTGCCAGCCCCGTAACCGATGCACCTCTCCAAGCCCTACCTCTTTCTACGAGCAGGCGGTTGAGTTGGTTGGAAAGGGGGATGTAGCTGCCCGCGTCGGGGATTGGGTTGAGCTTGTCACCGAAGCTGATTCGCTCGAGTTCTCGCTCGCGATCTTGGACTTTCTTCTTGAGCGACTCGTGAGCTTTCACATAGCCGTTGCGGCGGCTGGCTACTCCGGCGGTAAAGAGCATGAAGCACCAGACCTGGATGAAGAGCAAGGTCATCAGGACCGCGTGCAAAGCGCCCCACTCTCTGACCGACTTGACCATCATCCAAATAAATAGGGCCAGGGTCAGTACGACCACTAACCACACTATTATTCCCATTAAGTCCATGAGGTCAGCCGTGATGGGTTAATCGAAAAAGGAAGGTCTGTTTTGCCGTTGAACTCGGCTATCATCGCCAAGACAGCCAAGAAATCCCTAGCATAGTTGGAAATAATCGGCAGTCCTATTATTTTTGAGACAAAAGCGATGGTAAGTTGGTGAAATTCGGGTGTCAAGCATCGTTCAGCGGGAGGTTTGGGAATCTGGTGACGACTTTGCTTCTTTTGAGGAATCCGCCCGAGTTTCCCGATTTTAGGGGTTTGTTCTGCCTTATTCGGCCTTATTGAGCCTTTTCCATCCTTTTTGAGCCAAAGTTTTTCCAGCGAGTTCAGGTATGTCGGAACCAATCATCAGTGTCAGCGGACTTCGGGGGGTCATCGGACGGGAACTGACCCCGGAGGTGGCGATCCGTTTTGCGGTCGCATTTTGCAACCAGCTAGGTCCTGGAGCGGTTTTGCTATCGAGGGATGGCCGGACGAGTGGTCCTTTTTTGTCCGATGCGATCGCTTCGGCGATCGTGGCTTGTGGTCGAGAGTGCTGTTACCTGGATGTGGTTGCCACGCCCACCCTGGGGGTGGCAGTTCAAGCGTTTGGAGCCTCGGGGGCGATCCAGGTTTCGGCAAGTCACAACCCGCCGGCCTACAACGGCATGAAGCTTTTCGGGCCCGACGGCCGGGTTGTTCCTGCGGAGTTTGGCCATAGAGTGCTTGCGGCCTATCGGCAACTTCAGCAGGACCCCCAAAAGGCCCCTTGGGCAGAGATTCAGCACATCGGTACTCGCACATCGATCGACGACCCACATCAATCGCACCTGGATCGAGTCCTTGCGACGGTCGATGTTCAAGCCATCCGACGACGCAAGATGCGTGTCTTGGTCGATAGCAATCACGGTGCGGGTTCTATCCTTGCGTCAAGGTTGTTAGAAGCCTTGGGGTGTGAGTTTGAGGTCCTGGGCGATCGACCTGACGGGCAATTCAGCCATCCGCCCGAGCCGATCCTGGAGAATCTCTCCGCCGTGGGAGCTACCGTTGCGCAAGGTGGCTTTGCGGTAGGTTTTTGCCAAGATCCCGATGCCGATCGATTGGCGATACTCGATGAAAATGGAACGTACATCGGAGAGGAGTACACACCTGTCTTGTGCATGATGCGCGCCTTGATGCATCATCGCGGTCCACTGGTTACCAACTGCGCCTCGAGTTCGATGACAGAGTATTTGGCCAACAAGCACAACGTGGCGTTCTTTCGCTCGAAGGTTGGCGAGGCGAACGTCGTCGACTGCATGCTCGAGCACCAGGCTCTGTATGGTGGTGAGGGGAGCGGTGGGCCCATCGACCCCCGAGTTGTGCTGGTTCGCGACAGCATGGTTGGGATGGCCCAGGTTCTAGATCTCATGGCAGCGACGGGCAAGTCGATTTCAGAGTTGGTCGACGCGCTTCCGCGCTACGCGATGATCAAAGACAAGATGACATTGACCAAAGAGAAACTCGATGCGTCGATCGAACGATTGCGATCGGGCATGAATGCCGACACGGTCAGCACCCTCGATGGCGTGAGGCTCGATTGGGCAGACGGTTGGCTGCTTCTGCGGGCTAGCAACACCGAACCGCTGGTACGGCTCATTGCCGAGGCTCCCAATCGCAAGGCTGCCGAGGCGCTGATTGAGCAAGCGAAATCACTCATGCAGAATGCTTGAAATTCCCTTTTTCGCAGGCGATTGCTCCGTTTTTAGCTTTTTGAGCCTGTTCCGAGTTGCGGGGCGATTTCGCGAGCCGTTACATTAAGATTCCTTGTAGTTGCCCGATGACATCCTTTCCCGGAGATCCCCACTGATGGTCGCAAACCCTCTTGCAGCTTGGTATTTTTCACCGCGATGGATCCAACGACTCGCACTGAGCTCTATGGTGGGGCTTGCCACTCCCCTTTGGCTCGATTCGGTTGCGTTTCGATCGGCCAGCGCTCAAGAGAAATCAGCTAGTCCCACTGCCGATAGTCCCACTGCCGAACAGCTCGCAGATCAGCTTGACCCATGGCTTGCAGCCCTGCAACTGAGGACCGAGCAGTTCACTCTCCGCGCTTCAGGTTCGATTCCGATCGACGATAAAGATCAGCGCATTGAGCTCAAGCTATCCAGACACTCCGACGCTCATTTCGAACTTGTGCTGACTCATCCTGAGTATGCGGTCACGATCGTTCGAAGCGAGGATCTAACGGCTGTTGTATTGCCCAAGCATCGCAAGGTATTTTGGGGGCACGGTAGCGTCGATGCAGACGACAACTTGGATAGCAAGGAATTTTTCAAACGCACCATCAAGGGAACCACGCAAATCGCGGCTCCCTTGGAACTCATCAAATTCCTCGACGGCAAGGCCGCTGCGGAATTGCTGCTTGGTTCCAAGCAGGCCAAGCTAGGTTTGAGCAAGCATGGTTGGTTGGAATTGTACACCGATGATGTGAAGGTGCATCCCTTTAGCAACGCGGTAGCGAAAACCAACAGTGCTGCTGTTAGCTTCAAAGATGGATCGTTCATGATACAGCTCGAAAAAGAGCCATCCATGTTGTTCCCTCGAACTCCTGACCGAAGCCCACAAGAATGGATCGAGCGACATTGGGCCGACTATGAATCCGAAGCGATCGATCGAGCGGAAATCGAACGGACCATCGCTCGGGGGTTGCGAAGGGCAGCCGAGGTCCTGGCACCATCGAGTCGCTTGACTGAGCCGACGCAAAAGGGGCGTAAGGTCGAAAACGGCGAGCTCCGCTGGATCGATGGCCAGCGTGTGGCGCTACTCTATGGGACACCCGAGCAAATCGGCAAGGCGCACGGGCAGTTGCTCAAGGCCGAGGCGATGCGTTGCATCGATTCGGTGTTGTATGGGTTTGGTTTTGCGCAGACGATAGCAACTGGGCGCTGGTTCCGCAAAGATCTCGATCGAGCTTACTTGCAGCTCAAAGTCCATATCCCTGAGCGGCACTTGGTCGAAACGCGAGCCATGGCCCAATCGCTCGAGCTCGACGAGCATCTGGTCGAGACGCTCAACGTCTTTCCGGAGCTATTTCACTGCTCGGGCTTTGCCCTCTTCGGAGATGCGACCGTCGATGGAAAGCTTTACCATGGCCGAGTTCTTGATTACATGACAGCGATCGGTTTGCAGGATGCCGCGACGACTTTTGTGGTTGCACCTGAAGGTTACATCCCGTTTGTCAACGTTGGTTATGCGGGCTTTACTGGCAGTGTCAGTGGCATGAATGCCGAAAAGATTTCGTTAGGCGAGATGGGGGGCCGGGGCGAGGGGCAGTGGAATGGTGTCCCCATGGCGACGCTCATGCGCAGGGCGATGGAGGAGTGCGATTCGCTCGAAGAGGTCAAGGATCTTTGGGCCAAGAGCCCTAGGACTTGCGAGTACTTTTACGTTTTTGCCGATGGCCAAGAAAAGTCAGCCGTCGCCGTAGCGGCTACCCCGGAGAAGATCGACTTCGTCGCACCCGGTCAGGCTCATGAGCTCTTAGGAGATGGCATTCCCAACGCCGTTGTCCTCTCGGCTGGTTCACGGTTGCAGGAGCTTCGCAAGCGAGTCCAGGACCAGTACGGCAAGATCGACACTCCAGCTGCCAAGGAGTTGATGTGCCGACCGGTGGCTATGGAGTCGAATTTGCACAATGTGCTGTTTGTTCCCGAGGACGGATTGCTTTACGTGGCCAACGCAAGCCACAGCAAACCGGCTGCCGAGATGCCTTATGCAAAGTTTGACCTTGGGGCCCTGCTCCGAGAGATCGATTCGCAGAGAGATCAGGCGGGCAAAGCCAAGCCCTCGGTCTCTTTAGACCAAAGGGTCTTCGAGGCGAAAGATTCGCTGGAGATGAAGGTTTCCCAGGAGTTGTCCGACGATGCAAAGAAATGCTTGGACGGACTTTGCTGGCAGGCTGGGGCCTTTGAGGTTCGCATCGAAGATGCCGATGAAAAGCAGCGACGAAGCGGCATTGATCGTATTGTTCGATTCCCTTCGCCGGTCCCAAGTGGAGACCCGGTCAACGATTTGGTCGCCATGGAGTGGTACCGAGCCACCAAGCGTGGCCAGCAGTTGGATCGAGCCCCAGCGGTGGTGGTCGTGCATGAGTCGGGTCGAGGGATGACCGTCGGCAAGATGATCGCCCGGGGGTTGAGCAATCAGGGCGTGCACGCCCTTTTGTTGCAGCTGCCGACCTATGGCATGCGACGCAATCCAGCCAATACCAAGGGCGAGGGTGAAACGCTCATTGCAGGTCTCAAGCAAGGGATCTGCGATGCCCGTCGAGCTTACGATGCCGTGCGAGTTTTGCCCGAGATCGATTCCCAACGGGTTTCGATCCAAGGGACTAGTTTGGGTGGGTTTGTCGTGGCGACCACCACGGGCCTGGATGCGGCTTACCACCGCTCGATCATCTTGCTCGCCGGCGGTGATTTGTATGGTGTTTTGGCCAATGGAGATCGAGATGCCGAAAAGACGCGCAGGGAGTTGGCCAAGAGCGGCATCAGCATGGATCAAGCCAAAGAGGCGTTGTATTCGATCGAGCCGCTGAGACTTGCCCACCGCGTGGCGGCCGAGAAAACTTGGCTCTACTCCGGCACTCACGATACGGTCGTTCCCCCTGAGAGTTCCAAGAAGTACGCGATTGCGGCCAAGCTACCCGAAGGTCATCACATCGAATTGCCAGCTGACCACTACTCAGGCGTTGTCTTTTTGCCGAGCATGATTCAGGAGATGTCCAAGCTTGCCTCGCAACCCTCGGGCACCGTGGTTAGGCCTAGTCCGGTCGAGCAAGGATCCGAGTGAGGATTTCGGATGCCCTCGAAAAAAACTTGCGCAGTCGCTAGACTAAGACAGCTTGGGCTAGCGACTGGTCATCGGTTTTCGACCAATGCGCTAGGTTGATTTGTTTTCATAGTTCTTGATTTTTGACTGAGGTGATGAAGGTGACGATTACTCGCGTTGGAACGAATGAGAAGTATTCTGAAGGCTGGTCTGCTATTTTCGGTGGCGGAAAGTCGAC
>CAILTZ010000820.1 GCA_903837255.1 uncultured Pirellula sp.
CCACCGGCGATGATAGGGACGCCCTTGTACGCTTCACGAGCCCGCTGGCAATAGGCCAGGGTGGCTCGGTCAGGCCTCAGCCCGATGCGCCCACCTGGCGAATAAGCATCGTCGTTGCGGACTTTGCGATTGGCCGTGTAGTGGTTGATCATGCTGTCCATGTTCCCTGCGCTGATCGCAAAGAACAATCGTGGCCTGCCAAAGCGCTGCCAATCCTTGCACGTTTGCCAGTCCGGTTGACTGACTATCCCGACGCGATACCCAGCCGCCTCGAGGACCCGTCCGAGGATCGACATCGCGAAACTCGGGTGATCGATGTAAGCGTCCCCGGTGATGAAGACCACGTCGAGCTCGTCCCAGCCTCTGGCCTGAGCCTCCTGCATCGACATGGGCAAGGGAGTCTTGGCCAACGGTCCATGCGGCTGACGTTCTCCAAGGTTGTCCAGGTAACGCGAGACGACGTTTCCGTTGGCGTTTTGGCTGGTCATCCCCGAGGTTCCGCAAGAGGACTCGCTGGGCTGAGGTTCAACGATAGGCAATGGATTGTTCATAGAGTTTCAAAACGATTCAGCGGGGCCAGGAAACGAACCGTCTTGGACCTCTTGGCAGTATTGTTTCACCGCGTCGAGTGCCTCAGAGCGTAGATCGCTAAATGTGCGGACAAATTTTGGGACGTAGCCGGAGTTCCAGCCGAGCATGTCGCTGGTTACCAAAACCTGTCCGTCGCAGTACCGACCGGCTCCGATGCCGATGGTTGGAACGACGAGTTTTTCGGTAACCTCTTTGGCCAATTCTGCAGGTACACACTCCATCAAAACGCAAAAAGCTCCTGCTTGCTGGGCCGCCAGAGCATCTTTCATCAGACGTTCGGAATCTTTCTGGACTCGGTATCCCCCCAGAGCATGGACACTTTGCGGTCGAAGCCCGATGTGGGCGATTGTGGGGATCCCTGCATCAACAAGCGCCGCGATCGAGTCGGCTTGTTGGTGCCCCCCCTCCATCTTGACGGCCTGGCACTGAGTCTCTTTCATGATCCTCGCGGCAGATTCGACGGTATGCGAGACACTGATTTGGCCAACTGGAAAAGGGAGATCGACAACCACCATGGCTTGGTTTGCCGCCCGAGAGACCATCGAGCCGTGGTAGATCATTTGATCCAATGTCACTGGGATGGTTGTTTCATAGCCTTGGACGACCATCCCGAGGGAGTCTCCGACGAGCAAGCAATGCACTCCGGCTTGGTCGAGCATTTTTGCCATGGGAAAATCGTAGGCCGTAAGCATGGCGATCTTCTCGCCCCGCTTCTTCATCGCTTGCAAGGTTCGTACGTTGATACGTGATGGAGTCTGCGTCATATAGGATTATCCGCAGCAAGCTGCGTCGCGGTTCATCTTCGGGACGCTGCGGTCTTGCTTGGGGCTTGGCCTTTGTACATCTGGCGCTCTTTGGATGCTTCGGCTCGAGACTTTTCGAGCGACCGCAGTGCGACCGCTCGGCGAGACTCTGGCAGGCTCTGCCAAGCAAGCCTGTAATAGGTCTCGACCGATGCCCAATGCCCGCGTTGGCGGGCTAGGTTCGCAAGGTTTAGATAGTACTTGGTGGCCTCTGCATCGGTCTCATGAGGAACGCTCCCATAGCCAGTGACGTGAGGCTTTTCCGGAGAATCGCCACTAAGGGCAGCCAGGTAGTCGTACTCGGGTGGGGCCGCACGCCCCCGAGCCTTGGGCGGAATCCTCGAATAACCTCTGGGGTCGAACTGCTTGAGATCCGGCTCGGTCGATGACTTGGATGCCTGCGAACGGATCATCCGATCGAGCTCGTCCAAATCGATGACGGTCGCTGAGACCGAAGCTCCAGACATTCCGGCCGACTGGCCGATGGCCCCACGTGCACGGCTCGAGATGTTGCTGCGATTCGAGCCCACATACCCCGCACCACTGTCGGGAACGGCACCCGAAGTCGAAATGCTAAAGGTCCCCATGCTGGGAATCTGAACAATCTGGGAATTGGCCTTTTGCTCGAAATTCAACGCTCCGACCAGCACGCCGAGCATCAAACACCACCTCGATGTAGTCCATAGAATGCGGGTGTGGGGAGGAATTCGATCAATTTGCATAGGAATAGTCCGGATCGTAGAGAGCCAAGGGTCCTTTGATTCTGCCCTCCATTGTAGCGAGGCTAAGGTTTTTTCAGCCCAAAGGATTCGGCGATTTTAAGGTTTTGTGCCGTGCTTAACGGTTTTTCCGGCACTGGCATCGCTCCGGCCAAACGGATATTCTTACCAGGACTGTTCCTTGGTTCCTCAGTTGATCCTTTCCCCAACGGAGTCGAAGAGACTATGGCGATTGCAGATGCAGAAAAGACCGTTCACGCTCCCAAAATACGACATACCGAATGCTTTATCGACGGCAAATGGCGACCTTCTCTATCCGGAAAAACGTTCGCCACGCTAAACCCGGCAACCGAAGAAGAGATCTGCCAAGTCGCCGAGGGGGACAAAGAAGACATCGATCTTGCTGTGAAAGCCGCTCGCAAGGCCTTTGATGAAGGCCCCTGGTCCAAGATGGATGCCCGGGATCGCGGCAAGCTGATGTACAGGCTAGCGGATTTGATTGAAGAGGAAATCGATGAACTCGCCGCCCTGGAAAGCCTCGACAACGGCAAGCCGATCAACGAAGCCCGATACGGTGACCTCGTGCTGGTCCTGGATTGCTTGCGATACTATGCCGGCTATGCCGACAAGATCCACGGATCGACCATTCCGATCCGTGGCAATTATCTGACCTACACTCGCCGCGAAGCGGTCGGCGTTGCCGGCCAAATCATCCCCTGGAACTTCCCGATGCTCATGGTGGCTTGGAAGTGGGGACCCGCTCTTGCTGCAGGGTGCACGATCGTGATGAAGCCCGCCGAGCAAACACCTCTTAGCTGCTTGAGACTCGCTCAACTGGCAAAAGAGGCTGGTATCCCAGACGGTGTGATCAACGTCGTTCCAGGTTTCGGACCCACCGCAGGGGCTTCTCTGGTGCGTCACCCAGGAGTCGACAAGATCGCCTTTACCGGCGAGCATCGCACGGCTCAGATCATCATGCGGGATGCATCGGAAACCCTCAAACGATTGACCTTTGAACTCGGCGGAAAGAGCCCCAACGTCGTCATGGCAGATGCCGATCTGGATCGAGCCGCCCAAGGTGCTTACATCGGCCTGTTCCTCAACCAAGGCCAATGCTGCTGTGCCGGCAGTCGCGTGTTTGTCGATAAACGAGTCCACGCTGAGTTCGTCGAAAAGGTCCAGAAACTTGCCAAGGCTCGGCGGGTTGGCAACCCGCTTTCGACCAAGACCGAACAAGGCCCACAGGTCGACCAAGCTCAGTTCGATAAGATCATGAGCTACATCGAGAAGGGGAACGCCGAAGGAGCCAAATGCGTCGCCGGCGGCGCTCGACACGGCGACAAAGGCTACTTCGTTCAACCGACCATCTTCGATGGCGTGTCCGACTCGATGTCGATCGCCAAGGAGGAGATCTTTGGACCCGTCATGTCGATCCTGACCTTCGACGATTGGGAAGAACTGATCAAACGCTCCAACAACACCTTCTTTGGACTGGCCGCTGCGATCTGGACCAAAAACGTCGGCCGCGCGCACGAGTTTGCCAAACGAGTTCGCGCCGGTACCGTTTGGGTCAACTGCTACGATGTCTTCGACGCAGCCGCCCCATTCGGCGGATTCAAGATGAGTGGTCAAGGTCGCGAACTGGGCGAAGAGGGCTTGAAGGCCTACACCGAGTCCAAGACCGTTACGGTCAGCCTCGAACCGTAAGACTCCCCATGAAGAGCTCAGCCCATTAAAAGTCTAGCCGTGAACGCTTCCCAAAAAGTGCCAAAAAACCAGATCGCCGTTAAGGTGGTCTGGTTTTCTTTTTGCACGCTTTGGACATGCGTTCTGTACATCGTATTGTTCGCCTGGTCGAATCAAGCCTGGGCCCAGCAAAAACAGCTTGCGGATAAGGCTTCGCAGTGGAGCGATCAAGCTTGGACAAGGGCTCCGGATCGAATCCATCGGGCTCTTGCCAACGCCCCATTGGATTCCGCAAAATCAAGAGAGCTCGAGCAAACCCCTAAGGCTCACAGAGGTCAGGTCCTGAGCAAATTCATCGAGGATCTGCTCGCATCGGAAACCTTTGCCAAGGCCCAAGCAGCGGCGTGGATGAATGATCAATTTGGGATCGAACCTATGGATCCCCTCGCATGGGATACACCCGCGTTCCGCGATTGGCTTATCAAGAGTTTTCAAGAAAACACTCCCTTTGATGCGTTTGTCCAGAGTCAGTTGATCGGCGTGTCGGATCCCCCTTCGAAACTTCCAACACACGCCTGGTATCTGGCCGGTCAGTGGACCAATTATCGGATACTCGAGTCCCCTACTCCGATCGAATCGAATTTGGTGCGGCAGTTTCAAACGGCATTGGAGTCGATCGAGCGTACGGAGGCCAAGGATTGGCAACGGCTCGTCGAACAAAGCCAAAAAGGGGCCAACGACATCCGTCGCTGGTGGCACTCGCAGAGGACTTGGCCAAAGCCCCCCGAAGAGGAACTCGTTTGGAGTTGGCCTAGGTCCAACCAGACCGATTCCCAACCTATAACTCCATCAGATCGCCCGGATGAACTATCCTCGAAGAGCTCGCCTGTTGGACTCGGTGCCGGAGCATCGGTGAGTGTCTCCCAAGCACCGGTGCTCAGAGGGTTCCGCGAGTGGACGCTAGTACTTGCCGGTAATTTTTCCAAGGAGCTGCTCGGCAGCAGCGAACCGGTACCGCTCTTGGTGCAATCGCTAGCTCCATCGAAGGATCCGCGCGACCAGGGCTCTGAATCGCTTTTGCGAACCCTCAGGCTGGAGCTTCGACAAGGGCGATTATGCGTCCGATTGATTCATGACGTTAGGATATCGAGCCAGGAAATCCAAACACAAGAGCCGATACCAGCAGGCCAAACGATTCAGATTGCGATCATCAACGATGGGTTGGGGCGAGCCGACTCGATTCGCATCCTTTTAGACGGCGAGCCTATGAGCACCGCTGTATCCGAGGGTGCGTCCAAGTATTTCAAGGAGGTTGGATCGTCCCAAGGCAATCATTGGCAAATCGGATCCGATACAAAGGGGGCTTGGCAGCTCGAGCAAGTCATCCTCTACAGGCTAGCGCTCAGTGCGCCCGAGTGCCGAGGCTTTGCCGACTCCCCTTGGCAAGAGAACTGGGAGGAATTCGACGAGCAGACTCGAACCGAGTGGGTCGAGCATTATGCGCGGCGTGTGGATCCGCAATGGCGTTACCAGCGGGAGAGCCGCAGCCATTATGTGACCAATATGGCGGCGGTCCTTGAGAGCCAGTCGATGCTCCCGGTGGTGGGCGCGCTGGACCAGCCGATTTTTTTGGTCGAGCCGGAACGTTTCCCAAACACACTCCTTGGAGCCGGCAGGATCTCTTCATTGGGTCGATCCGAGGTGGTTCGAACTTCGGCGAGCGAATGGTCGGTACCGAGCAAGCTCGTCGCTCTAGAGGATTTGGCCCGCACGGAAATCCAACGAACTTGGCAATCGATGCTCCATAACGCCCAAGAAAAGAACCGATCTGGCGAACCCTTGGATCGATTTGTCGTCGACTTTATGAGCGACTGGGACCGCAAGCGATTGATCCTCAAGTTGACCGAGTTGCTCATGCAGCAGGACCAGTAGAGGGTCCTACGATACGAACTGTTTGGCCGAGAAGGTCTTTTGTGGGCACTTGGGAAGCGAGGAGGCAAAGCTGGATCCATAGGGCTTGGTCGACATGCGTGGATCAGTGACCAGTACCACTCCCGAATCGGTCGCTGTGCGAATCAAACGACCGAAGCCTTGGCGAAATTTAATCACCGCTTCGGGTAATTGGAAATCGCGAAACGGATTGCCTCCCGCCTGACGGATCGCTTCGAGCCTGGCTTCCAAGAGCGGGTGGTCTGGCACACTGAATGGCAGCTTGGTAATCACCACCAATTTCAAGGCGTCGCCCGGCACGTCCACACCTTGCCAGAAGCTTTCGGCCCCGAAGAGCACACCGCGTGGATGTTCTTTGAAAGCCTTTAAGAGTTCGGTTCGAGGCATCCCGTCGGCTTGCGAGTAGGTCGCAAGTCCATGTTGACTCATCCAAGGCGCAAGAGATTGGCTGCATCGGCGCAGAGATTCGTAGGAGGTAAACAGTACGAAGGCATGCCCATCGAATTTACCGATGTAGTGTTTCAAAGCCGGGATGATGGCATCCTCGTATCGGTTCTTTTCGACCGATGGGTCGGGCAGATCGGTCAGCATATGTAGCTGAGCGAGTTTGGGGTAATCGAAGGGGCTGCCGACTTGCAAGCTCGGCACACCCAGGGCTCCGATGCGGCGTTGGACGAAATGGAAGGCGGGATCATCTTTTTTCGTCTCGACTCGGCCTTGCGATTCGGACTGTTTGGTCGCAATCGTGGCGCTGGTCATGATCACGCTAGGTACTTTTTGGAACAGGTGCTCGCGGAGGTAATTGCCGATATCTAGCGGACTGCTGCGTAGCGTCAGGCGAGTGAAGTTTCGTCCCGATCCACGGGATTCTTTTCTCTCGAACCAATACACCGCACCGGATTCTTTTTGCAAGAGCCAAGTTTCTAAACTGGTTGCCAAGGCGGCCAAACGATTCGAGGCCGACATCATATCGAGCTTGGCATTCGCATCCTTAAGATCCTTTCCATATCGTTCGAGCTCGACCGACATCTCATGAAGCGACTTGTACAGGTCGGTGCTCAGCGCGATGGGAGTCCGCAGTCGTCCGTTTTGCGGCGAGTGGACTTGGGCCCAATTCAAAAAGTCACCGACGAATTCGTCGAGCAATTCCATGCAGGCATAGCTTTTCTGTTGCAATTGACGCAGGCCCAAGGCCACGAGCGTCCCTTTGTCGTTACGTGGGTTGTATAGCTTCCGCAGGGTGTAGTCGATTTGGGAGTTGCTGACGGTTAGTCCCAAATGCTCGCCCGCGACGCTCTCGATCGTGTGGCATTCGTCAAAGATGACCGCTTGGTAGTTGGGTAGGAAACTGCCACCTTGGGCACGCACCGCCAAGTCGCTGAAGAATAGCGCATGGTTGACCACGAGAATCTTGGCGTTGGCGACCCGACGACGAGCGGCATAGTAAAAGCACTTGTCGAACGTATTGCATTTGCGTCCCATGCAGTTTCCTGAGTCGCTTGAGAGCTCGTCCCAGAGGATACCGTTTGGTCGAAACGGCAGGCTCGAAAGGCTGCCATCGGAGGTCGCGTCGGCCCAGCGCTGGACCTCCTCAAAGTTTTCGAAATCGCGTTCTTCATGAAGCAGGCTTGTGAGTCGCGATTTGGCTACTTGCATGCGTCGTAGCGACAGGTAGTTGCTGCGGCCTTTGACCAGTACCGAAGTGAATTCGCGGGGGATAACAGCATTTAGCAGAGGCAGATCTTTGGCGATGAGTTGTTCTTGGAGACTGATGGTATGGGTGCTGATGACGATTCGCCTGACTTTCGGCTCTTCGTTTTCGTTATCGGAGTCTTGCTTGGCTTCGAGCTCGGCCTCGAGCTTGGCTTCCTCGGAAGTTGCAAAGAGGATCGCTGGAACCAGATAGCCGAAGCTTTTTCCGACCCCTGTACCAGCCTCGACGATCAGGTGCTTGCGGTTGTCCAGGGCTTGGGTGACCGCTTGGGCCATTTGCAGTTGTTCGCGGCGATGTTCGTAGTTGGCGATCCGTCTGGAGATGCTACCTCCGGGTCCGAGGATCGACTCGAAATCCAATACGCTCATGCGGGTGAACCAGGGTTAAAAAGCACGGGCAAAGCGGATAAAAACGCAAGAATCAGGATACCTCAAAAGTGCGTTTCTGTCCCGGGTTTGGTCAGGTAAAACCCAAGAGGAATCGCACGCGGGGAGAAAATTTGCGTTTTAGGTGCTCTTAAATTGCGAGGCGATGAATCGCCAGAGTCGCTGACCGATGGTTAAGCGAGGCAAATCGAATCGGGCGCTGCACAGCCCCCCAGAAGAAATCATTCCATGTGCATTGTCGAGTTCGATGCGAACCCTGTATAGGGGCGTATCGCTTTGCCAGACACCTCGCTCGTCTCGTTGGAGCACATAGGTCGGATCCCCGGCGAGCTCACTTGGAAAGAAGGGGATTGGATCGCTCGAAAAATAGGAGACTTTGGCCTCGATCGTCTCTGCTGGGTTGGAATCGCTGACGACTAGAACCCTCGTCTTGGTATCGATGGAACGGATCGTCTCGGCGGAAACCAATGCAGTGGCCTCTTTCTTAAGGCTATGAGTAAACCAACCGAGCAATTCACCGCGTTTGATTCGTTTCCGCTCGTCGGAGGCTGTTACAACGGGTTGCCAATTCCGACGCGCCTCTCCCTGGCTATAGCCTATTTGACTCCATCCTGATTTTGGGATGAAGCGTCCGGGTCCAGGCGAGACTATTCGGAGCTTGGCCAACTGCTCGTCGAGCAGCCGGAGTTTACCTGAAGCTTCGATCTTCATCTGCTCGAGCGTTGGGATCTGTGCCGCGAGCGTTTCGTCGTTGACTTGGGCTTGCCGATAGATCTCGATGCGACTTTGGAGTTCGAGGTATTGATGCTCCAGATCGATTCGCTCCAGAGCAAGCTCTGGATTGTCCAGTTCGACAATCAACTCACCGGCACCAGGAACCGAAGACACAGGCTCAGTGACCCAATGAGATATTCCTCGCACAGTGCCATCCTCAGGCGCATAGATCGGCCTAGCATCGGTGTACTCGAAATACCCGCGATGCACAGTGCGATTGGGAAACGGGATTAGCAAAGCGACAAGCAGCATGGCCAAGATCGAGCCGACAAAAGCCCCAAATCGCCAAAAGGAGATAGGCTCAGGAGCAAACAACTCGGCGGCTAACGATTCAGCTTGGACCATCGAACCTTTGACAATTCCCAGTGCCATCGCAGAGCCGATCGCAATAAAATAGAACCCAAGTCCCGAGGGAACCAGAAAGTGC
>CAILTZ010000821.1 GCA_903837255.1 uncultured Pirellula sp.
GACGGCTGCCAAGAACTCGATGTCGTGGTGAACATCAGCCAAGTCCTCAGCTTGCAGTGGGACTATGTCCGCGACGAACTCGCTATGCTCACCGAACTCGCTCACGACGCAGGTCAAAAAATCAAAGTCATCTTCGAAAACTGCTATCTCCAAGACGCCCACAAAATCGAACTCTGCAAAATCTGCAGCGACCTGGAAGTCGACTGGGTGAAAACCTCCACAGGATACGGCTCCTCAGGTGCAACCCTCGATGACCTAAAACTCATGCGGGCCAACACCCCCCCAAGCGTTCAAGTCAAAGCTGCCGGCGGGGTTCGCGATCTGAAAACCCTCCTGGAAGTCCGCCAAATCGGGGTATCCCGATGCGGCTCAAGCCGCACCGCAGAACTGCTAAACCCCGCTCGCGAACAACTCGGGCTCCCACCCATAAATCTGCAACTCTCTAAATCGACGAATCCGTCCTATTGATGCAACCCTATTGATGCACCCCAATGATGCTTCAGGACGATTGTAGCTTAGCCCTCCGTCGGCCTCGATGTCCGCTTTTCCTCTGCCGCACTGCTACGATAGTACATTGGCAACAAACCAAACACCTCGCTGGTTTGATCCTTGAGCCAAGCTTCCCACCCTAACCTCGCTACCGCCGTCGCTTGAGGCTCGCCCAACCCACCCTCGCACCAATCAACCTCGCATCCATCGCTCGGCAATCCTCCCTTCACCTGAAGTAGCTCCCGATAAGCATCCCGGAGCTTCTGTATCGATGGACCCGCAACCAAGACATCTCCGTCGAGAGAACTTCGCACTAACTCGACGGCTAACCAGTCGTTGTCGTCAATCCGGGTCTCAACGGTCCGGATGCATTCGCCATTGCAAACGCGATACCTGCCCCAAAAACTCTGCCCCCGAAATGCATCCACCACAGTAAACAAATCCCAACCCCCACCCCAGGGCCCCGTCCTATCGGCAATCTGCGTATTAGCAATCTGGCTATTGGCAATCTGGCGGGCGATGACGTCCAAGGTATCTACGGCAACGACGGGAATACCAAGCGCATATGCCATCACCTTGGCCGTCGCGATCCCCACCCGCAACCCAGTAAATGAACCTGGCCCCCCTACAACCGCGATCGCATCGAGATCTCTGGTGGCCAATCCTTGCTCACAAAGCAATCGCTCTATCGCAGGTGCCAACGTCTTGGCAGAACCCCATCGAGCATCGAGTTGCAAACTGACCGTATCGATGCGCGCGATCAACCCCTCCATCGCCACGCCTCGGATCAGGGCTTCCCGCAAACCTTCATACGAATCGCTCGACCTTGAAATCGCCACCGAACCGCTCCGTCCAGATGTCTCCAACGCGAGCAGTTTCGTCGTCATGAGGTCTACCGAATCTCTTTCTGGCAAATCACTTGCCGGCCATCGATTGCCAAGTCGCCTGAGCCAATTGCAAGGCCTCGTCGATCTTGTCTGGCAATTTGCCACCGGCCTGGGCAAAGTCCGGTCGACCACCGCCACTTCCACCCACAGCCTGCGCCACCGGTGCAATCCACTTGCCCGCGCTCAAGCCTTGCTCGACAAGAACTTGGCTCAATCCCGCTAGCAAGGTCACCTTGTCTTGCTCGCTGGTGGCGAACATAACGGCCACCGGCTTGCTGGACTTCTTGCGAACCTGATCGATCCATTGGCGCATCATCGCCGGATTGGCATTCGGTACCTTGGCAACAATCAGCAAGGTCTGACCGACGCTCTGCGCATTTGCAACTAGTTGATCGACATCGAAACCACTAGCATTGGAAAGTTGTGCAAGTTGCCCATGGAGCTGCTGCTCTTCGACCAGCAACGTTTCGATCCGTCCGCTGACTTCCTCGAGCGAGACGTTCAATGCTCGCGCGGCTTGCTTGAGTGCACTTCGAACGTCCAAATAAGCCGGCTTGCCCAAAGCCTTCCCAGCTTGGCCTCCGATCTTGTCTGGAGGGGATTCGCCACCCCCTGCCGATGCAGCGATCTTTTTTAACTTGCGAATTGCCGTCACGAGATCCACCGCGCGGGTGCCAAGCTGGTCGATCGAGCAACCGAGCTTTTCTGCGGCCAAAGCCGCCTGGGCCTCGATCTTGGCTCGATGCTCGAGGGCCTTTGTACCTGTTAACGCGGTGATCCGCCGGACACCTGACGAGACACTCTCATCGGTAATGAGCTCCAGTGTGCTGATCTCGGCTGTGTTGCTCGCATGCGTTCCACCGCACAACTCGCGGGAAAACTCTCCCATGCTGACCATTCGAACCGGATCCGGGTACTTCTCTCCAAAGAGCATCATCGCCCCGAGCTCCCGTGCGCGGGCCAATGGAACTGTCTCCCAAGTAATCGTTGCTCCTTGGATGATTCGAGTGTTCGCCAGATTTTCAATCTCTTTGAGGTCGTCGTCGGACAAGGAATCTTGGTGGCTAAAGTCAAAGCGTAACCAATCGGCATCGACCTTGCTCCCCTGCTGCTGGGCATGCTTACCAAGCTTGGTCTGTAGAGCATGATGCAGCACATGCGTCGCCGAGTGGGCCCGCCGAATTGCATTCCGCCGATTCTCATCGACCAACGCTTGGACGGTCTCTCCCTCCTTGAGCGTCCCGGATTCCATCTGTCCGTAATGCACGATCAAATCACCGCTCTTTTGAGTATCGGTCACCTCAAAAGTGCCACTCGCCGTCTGCAACTTACCAGTGTCTCCAACCTGACCGCCGCTCTCACCATAGAACGGAGATCGATCCAAAACCACACGCAGAAGCTCCCCTTGGGTCTCGCTCGATACGGTGCTGACCAATCGATCGTCTTTGGGCTTGCCTACGATCACCCCTTTGACCTGTGCAGGCGATTTTGTGGATGCATAGCCGAGAAACTCCGACTGATGAAGTGCTTCTTTGAGCGTCTCGATCGGTCCGGTTTCAAACAATTCGATGGTCCCACCGCCGCTGATGTCGCCGTGACGCAACATCGCCTCTCGGTACCCATCCCAATCAAACGTGTATCCACGCTCGGCTGCGATCTGCTGAAAGAGCTCCGGTGGCACACCGTGAGTTTGGTACAACGTGGCGGCTTCTGCACCATCCACCATCGTACTTCCCTTGCCAGACATCTCCTGGAACAATCGATCAATCCGCTCCAAACCCGATCCGATGGTCGAGAAAAAGTCGGATTCCTCTCGCTTCATCACTCCCGAGACGCGCTCGATCGTTTCCGTGAGCTCTGGATAAGAACTCTTCATCATCTGGGCGACCATCGGCACCAATTGATGCAAGAATGGTTCACGCATGCCGAGTTGATGCCCATCGAGAACCGCTCGACGCAATAATCGCTTGATCACATACCGAGCCTTCTTTGGCCCAGGATAAACGTTTTCATGGATGGCGAACGTGCAAGCCCGCACGTGGTCCGTGATCCGGCGCAATCGGCGTCCGTCGTCGCTCTCATAAGCGTATCGGACTCCACAGACCTCCGCTGCCGCCTGAACGATAGGCAACAAGATGTCGATGTGGAAGTTCGTCGGAACACCCTGCAACACACTCGCTGCGCGTTCCAGGCCCATCCCCGTGTCGATGTTCTTGCTCGGTAGCGGCCGAAGGTTCTCCGGCGGATCGCCGACCCGATTGAACTGCGTGAAAACCAAATTCCAAATCTCGACAGTTTTGCCCCCCTCGAGGGTGTAGTAGATCTCAGAACATGGCCCACACACTCCGTCGGGACCCTGACTCGGTGCACTGGCAGGCCAAAAATTGTCGGCCTCGTCCATCCGAGTAATCCGAGACGTCGGCAAACCGATCTTCTCATTCCAAATCTTGGCCGCCTCGTCGTCGTCTTTGTAGACCGTTATGGTCAAACGATCCGGATCGATCCCAAACCACTTTTTGTTGGTCAAAAGCTCCCAAGCCCACTCGATCGCCTCGGCCTTGAAGTAATCACCAAAGCTGAAATTGCCGAGCATCTCGAAGAAGGTATGGTGATAGGCGGTCCGACCGACGTTGTCGATGTCTCCGGTCCGCAAACACTTTTGGCAGGTCGTCGCGCGGGTGAAATCGAGTTAGACCTTCCCCAAAAAATGGTCCTTGCACTGATTCATCCCCGCAGGCGTGAAAAGAACCGATGGATCCCAAGTCGGTACCAGCACATCGCTGGCCTGGCGATGGTGCCCCTTGGACTCAAAGAACGCCAGGTACTTTTCTCGCAACTCATCTGTTTTCATAGTTCTTAAACGTCTCAGTAAAATCCAGGACCGGGGGGCCCTCGAAAGCCTTAAAAGAAAGGGATAAATTTACCCGCAAATCGCCCTTTCGCGTAGTCCTGATAAGCCCCAGAAGCGTTACGATATTCGGCAAATATGCTTGGACTGAGCTATCCAATCGCCCCGACGGCCAATGGCCTAGACAATTCGATTCTGTCTTGAAAGTACCTGATATGTCCTGGGAATCGATCAAAGCCCGTTTGCTCCAACGCAAAACACTTGCTCAAATCGACCGAGAGATCGAAACCCAATCCTCCCAAACTCTCGTCCGTAGCTTGACCCTCTTTGACTTGACCTGCTTTGGAATCGCAGCCGTCATCGGTGCCGGAGCCTTCACGACGATCGGCAAAGCCTCCTTTGACGGCGGACCGGCGATCACATTGCTAATTGTCATCACGTCCGTGGCCTGCTTGATCTCGGCCTTATGCTACGCCCAGTTTGCCGCGAGCATCCCGGTCAGCGGCAGCGCGTATACCTACGCCTTTGTGGCCTTCGGCGAACTGACGGCTTGGATGATCGGCTGGAATCTGCTCATGGAGTACGCCATCGGCAACAGCGTTCTTGCCTTCGCTTGGTCGAGCTACTTCGTGAACCTTCTCGATGGCATGCAAGCCGGACTTGCAAACCTTGGTGTCAACGTTCAGATCCCTCAATGGCTCGTCCAAGACTACTACAGCTGTGCTCGCGCCCCGGCCGAATGGGCCGCGGTCCAAGCCTCGAATGGCAGCGCGACCGAGGAACTCAAAAGGAACCTGCAAGCCTGGGAAACCGCACCGAGCGTCGCTGGCCTAAAACTCATCGTCGATCTACCGGCGATCCTTATCAACGTACTGATCACGGGCCTGGTAATCATTGGAATCCAAGAATCCAAACGGGTCAGCAATGCCATGGTCCTGCTGAAAATGGCCGTCGTTGTGCTGGTGGTACTCGTCGGATTCTTTTACATCAAACCGACCAACTGGCGCCCCTTTGCACCCAATGGCATGGAGGGTGTTTTCAAAGGGATTGCAGGTGTGTTTTTCGCCTACATCGGATTCGATGCGATCTCGACAA
>CAILTZ010000822.1 GCA_903837255.1 uncultured Pirellula sp.
CCTCTGGGCCCGAAGGATTGTGAGCCGATGGTCGTTTCAGCCGATCGAGAGCTCGCTAGGCAGATCATCGATCTTGTTTGCTAATCCATCAAAAACAAAGACCCGCCGCAATCTGCGACGGGTCTTTGGAGAATGATTTTCGGATCAGCTCACCACTTGGCTTACCAAGTGAACTCAACCCCTGCGGTGAACCCTTGGTAAACGATGTCCGTCGAATTGTTGATTGTCGCTACCCGACTCGATCCAGGCAGGAACAGCGAAGGCGGATTGCCGTTGAAGTTGTTCGACGCCAGAGCTACGTTGTCGATCCAAAGAACTTGGTAGGAGGTCCGGAATGCCCACGAGTAGTTCAGGCGGTAGACCAACTGCGGTGAAAGCTGCGTGATGTAAGCAGTTCGGTTGTCCACCACAGACTCTTGGATCTCTGGGATTCCAAACGAGGGGAGCGAATTGGCGAAGATCGAAGTATTCTGGTGCGAGCGATTGTTGTAGATACCTGTCTTGAGCTCGACACCCATCTTGATTCCAGGGAGGAAGTTGTACCACAAATCCGTTCCAACTTGCCATCCGACAACAGCATTGCGAGTGGCAACGTTGTAGTCGAAGAATCGCGGACCGTTGTTCGCTTGGCCGTTGTTGTTGAGTCCAGTCGCGGTGAATCGAGATCCTTCATCCAATTCCAGATAACGAACACCTGTCAAGAAGCTTCCTTGGAAGTAACCAGCCGGTTCGCTCCAACGTCGGCGAATGCTAATCTCTCCGTTGTTGAGCGACGAACTGTAATCCAACGTATGGACCAAGGACCGGTCTGAATCGTCAAAGCCACCTGCGGGGAGGGTACCAAAATTGCTGATGAAGGAGTACAAGTTCGCCGAGGCACTTCTAGCACTCGCCGACCCGTGGTAGTTACTCAATCCAAAGTAAGAGAACTCGAGATTCGAGCCCGGACCGACTTGGCAGTTGACCTGAGCGGCCAAGCCTGCTCGCATCGAGTCAGGAACAACCATGTCAGTGCCAAGTACAAAATTTCCAGAGTTGGCACCAAGCGAGGAGACCGCAAAGTTGCTACCCCCGGAGGTCCTCGTCAAGCCGATCGTTTCGATCGAAGCGTCAAACCAGCGTTGAGAAGCAATGCCTCCTTCGCCGTATGGCACCAAGAGCGAGGGAAGACCCGCAATGCAGCCACGCAGTCCTGCGAAAATTCCAAAGGGATTTCGGCCGAAGCGGTCCAAGTGGGATCCGCCGCAACCCGGGCAAGGTCCACCGCATTCAGGACAGGGTCCCATCATACCCGGTCCCATCATACCCGGTGGGCAACCTTCGGGTCCCATCATCGGCATGCCTTGCATCTGCATGGCTTCCATCTGCATGGCTTGCATCTGCATGGCCTCCATCTGCATGGCTTCCATCTGCATGGCTTCCATCTGCATGGCTTCCATAGGGACTCCGGATGCCTCCGGAGCTACCTCCGCGATCGGTTCCTCATACGCAACCCTGGCGATGGGTTGCGGGAAGCCTATCGGGGCTCCCTGAGTATTGCTGGAACCTGTGGGCTTGTTCGACCCCCAACTTCCGGGCTTTTGTGCCCATGCGTGTGCGCTTGACCCAGCCAGGGCCATGCTCGCGATCAAAGTAAGTTTCCAGCCTTTGAGCAGCCTCATCGAATTCACTCCAGTGCGTTTGCCACCGGTTTGTCCGGCACCGTCCCATCAATTGGAACGGCAGGAATACCTAATACCTCCGGAATTATCGGCACGACTAGCAGCAAACGTTCGGCGAAACGGTATTTTTCTCCCTACGACCCGCAAAAAGAGATCCAGTAGCATCTTGGGAAATGACAGCAATGTTTGACTATCAAGTTCCAAAGCGGGCTTGGTGCAGGGCGCGAGCCTAAGCGATTTGAGGCCCCAAACGAGTTCCTAGACGATTTGAGGAACAGCGTAGCCGGCTCGGTACTGGCGTTTGATCAGCGCGTTGCCTTGCTCAGCATATTGACCAACAAACCGACCGGTCTTGGTATCGAGCTCCATCCAGTGGCTCATGCGTATGGCTTGGTCACCCGGGTCGATACCCTGGGAGTTCAGATGCTCGATCGTCTGCTCGATAAGTTCTTCCCAGCCTGGATGATTCCTGGCCGATTCGACCTTTTGGCCAAGCTCTCGGTGATCGCCAGCTTGGAAGCAGATGTTGGCTCTGCCGCCACAGCTGAGGAATCCGAGGCGGATTTCATCGTTGGCCGATGCATAGGCGCTGAGTCGAGGGGACAGAGCCATGCCGCTGGCAAGCGTCGCGGTTCGGAGGAGGAATGGGCGACGAGCCAACAGAGGGCTATGCACGGGTGGGTTGACCATGGCTTAATTGACAGTTCCGGCCGAAGGCAAAAACGTTTTCCAAGAGCTATAACGAGGGTCTTTGAGGGTCACGGAGATTCCGGGGTTGGCCGAAGGTCGGACCGGATCGCTCAGGAGTTTCATTCCAGCCTGGACCGGGGTGCGGCCACCCTTCTTGCTGTTGCAACTGACGCAGGAGCACACGACATTTTCCCAGGTTGTTTTACCACCTTGAGAGCGGGGTACAACGTGATCGAGGCTCAATTGGCTCATCGCACGAGCTTGACCACAGTATTGGCAACGGTGAGAGTCGCGGGCGAATAAGGTTTTGCGGTTGAAGCGGACAGTTGATTTCGGAACGCGATCGTAGAGGACCAGGCGGATGATCCGAGGGACTTGCAGTTCCCGGGTAGGTGTTTTGATATAATCCTCCCCGGGTTGCTTTTCCATGCAATGCAGATCGGAGAGCTCGGACCAGTTTTCAAAATCGTAGTTGATGTACTGGTCGTCTTCGATCGTGATCACTTCAGCGCAGCTGCGATAAAGCAATGTCATCGCTCGGCGCACATCGACCACACGGATGGCCATGTAGAACCTGTTTAATACCAGTACGCTACAGTCTAATGAGGAGCTATCGCTCATCGGGTGTCCTCCCGAAACATCTTCCTGGGATATGGTCAAAACCGCCACCTGCCGGGGGATTTTAACCATTTTTGGGGGGGCGATCCAAGTGCCTTTCGGCGATTTGGGTTCCTTGCGGCGATTTGGACCGGGGATTCGTATTGTAATCAGTTTTCGTTGGCTCTGGGAATTCGAAGAAATCTTCATCGATTCCTGACAGAACTTGCGGTAAACTTCGCCTCATTCGCAAGATCCACACTACCGATTTTTGATGAAACTCGATGTCAAAGCAACTTGTGTTTATTCTGGGCGGCGGTGGCCATGCCAAGATGGTGATTGAAGCGTTTCTCTCGATGGACCGGTACAAGCTTTTTGGCTGTTTGGATACGAGTCCTACGAGCGACCAGATTTTGGGTTTTCCGATCTTCTCCGAGAACGAAGATACCTTGGGTCGGTTGCTCGAGGCCCGAGCTCTTGCGTTTGTTGCCATCGGAGACAACAGGCTGCGAGAGCGGGTCAGTGGCCAAGTTCAATTGCGGGGTTTTGAATTGGCTACCGCGATTGCTCAAAGCGCCTACATTTCGCCTTCGGCACTCGTTGGACCCGGGACCGTGGTCATGCCCAAAGCCGTTGTCGGATCGATGGCTCGCATCGGTCGAGGTGTGATTCTCAACACGTCCAGTTCGGTGGACCATGATTCGATCGTGGGGGACTATGCCCACATCGCCCCGGGTTGCCATCTAGCTGGGAACGTTCAGGTCGACCAAGGTGCGATGCTAGGAATTGGGACGTGTGTGATCCCCCAACGCCGCATCGGTGCTTGGTCGATCCTAGGAGCCAATTCCACGGTCGTTCGGGACATCCCTGCGGAAACGACGTATGTTGGAACACCGGCACGAGAAGCTTCGGTGCCCGCACCTCGATCGCTCGATTCGTAGCCTCGATACGTAGACCAGGAGCAAATGTGCTGCGATGACGATATCCCGATCTGTATTTATCAAGCGGTACCGGATGCAAATCGAGCTTGCAGCTTGCATGGATTGGATTTCGCAGCCGGCAGTCTCACCACCATCCCTCGAGTGGCTGGCTTGGCACCCGAAACTGGTCCATCAGCATGCGACGGTCAAGTGGGAGAGTTTTCGTCAGGAGATGGATGGGAATGTCTTTCCGAGTTTGGCCAATCGCGAGGGATGCAGGCAGCTGATGCGAGAGATCTCGCTCAAGAGCAACTTTGTGCCTGAGGCCACTTGGTTGGCTTGCAGCAGCGAGTCTCTGGGAAGGGACAAGGGTGTCGGCACGATCCAAGGATTGCGAGCAGGTCCTGTCCACGGTGCGATACAGAACATCGGGGTGGTCGCAGCCTGGAGGGGCCGTGGGGTTGGCAAGGAGCTCATTCGCAGAGCCTTGCGAGGCTTTTATCTGACCGGGTGCCGCAGGGTGACCCTGGAAGTCACCACGCATAATTTTCGCGCGATTGAGCTCTATGAATCGGTGGGTTTCCGAGCGATCGAGACGGTTTACAAATACAGTTTTTTTGGGGGCTGAGCCGGGCTTGGAGATGTCCAGAGGCTAGCTGAGTTTAAACAGACGGCGGATGGCCGTCGCGAGCGACTCGCGGTGCTCTTCGTGCGGAGCATCGCGCAGGGACTGCAAGGGACCGTGCAAGAGTTTGTTGATCACGCGATCGATTGCTTGCTGGATCTCTTGCTGGGCCTCGTGGCTCAAGTCGTGCATCGACTGCTTGGAAAGGAGTCGTTGCAGCTCAGTATCGCGGATCAGGACCGCTTGGTCTTTGAGTGCTCGAATCGTATCACCGGACTGACGCAGATTCCAGTCGGCGAGGATTCGCTGGACTTCCTCATCGATGATCTTGCGGGCTTTGGGAAGCTGCTGTTTGCGGAAGGCTTCGTTGCGTTGGCAGACATTTTGAAGATCGTCGACTGAGTAGAGGTAAACGCTCGGGAGCCTTGCAATCGATGCCTCGAAGTCCCGAGGGACGGCTAGGTCTAGGATCAGCAGATTTCCCCGCGTCCGCTTGGTCAGGATGTTCCTGAGGCGTGTTTCGGTGACGATCGGTTCAGGGGCCCCGGTGGTGCTCACGACCAGATCTGCTTGTGCAAGCAACCCATCGAGAGATTCCCACGGCTGAGCGCGAAGCTGGAATTGCAGGGCAACGTTTTGGGCTCTTTCGAGCGATCGGTTGACGATATCGATGTTCCGTGCGCCTGCATCGATCAAGTACTGGAGGGTTTCAACACCCATTTCTCCGCTGCCGATGACCAGGATCTTTTTATCGTCGAAGCGTTCGTAGAACTCTGAGGCTACTTCGCTGACCGCAACGCTCGGTACGCTGATCCTGCGTCGGTGGATTTCTGTCTCGGTGGTGACCCGTTTGGAAACTTGGTTGGCGTGTTGAAAAAGCGAATGCATGACCGATCCGGCCGCACCTTCGAGTTTCGAGCGATCGTAGGCGCTGCGCACCTGTGCGGAGATTTGCGATTCGCCGACCACCAGGGAATCGATGCTGCTGACGACGCTGAAGAGATGCTCGACGGCATGGCTGTCCTCTCGAACCTTGAAGTACTCTTGGATGGTTCCAAGGCCGATCTCATGAAAGTTCGACAAGAACCGCTGGAGGTCCTGCGGTGTAGGTGTTTTGTCCTGCTCGCTTGCTCCACAGTAGAGTTCGACCCGATTGCAGGTGTTGAGCAAGACCGCTTCGGCGTCAGGGAACCGTTCTTTGATTTCCGAAAGGGCTCGTGTAACCTCTTCGGAGGTAAAGGCGACCTGTTCGCGGATCTCAAGTGGAGTCTCGTGGTGGCTGCACCCGATCATTCGCAGCTTCATGCATCACCCCGCGACGAAATGGGAGCCTCTGGAGCATCCTGCTGGGGTTTGCTGGCTCCGTGCGGAGCGGTGACCACGGCTGCCACGGCGGCCACGACAATGATGAATGACAGGATGTTCAGACCCGCAGTCCACTCCCCCTTGCCCCGATGCGAGGAGATTTTTTGTGCAACGGCCGCAATGCAAAGCCAAGCAAATAGCCCCGTGGTCATCAGGATGCCGCGATCGGTCCAAGCCACAAAGCCATCTCGGGTAAAGTTCATGATCGCCCCTGAAATCACGCCAAAACCGATCGATGCCGCGCTGCCCAAGATGCACTTGCGCCCCATCTGCTGCAAATACTCCAGCGAGGGCAATCGAAAAGTCCATCGTCGTGCCAAGGAATGCTTGAGCTTCCAAGCATGCACAAAGTACATCACCGCCGAGGCGAATCCCAAAGCCACGAGAATCGTTCCGATAAGCATGGCCATCGAGTGGACCATCCGCCAGAACGATACCGTCGAAGTGGATCGACCCATGGGGCTTTCCGATGGAAAGACCACCGCTAGGACCACCAGCAACAAGATCAGCGGTAAGAGAAACAAACCGATCTGTTTGTCCGAACGTCTCCAGAGCATCACGCAATAAGCCAGTGCCATCGTCCAGGCCGCGACGATCGACCAATCCGCCCAGGTCTTTAAATACCTGAGTCCCTGCTCCTGGGCGATACCTGCTGCTACGACATCGGCCAAGTAGAGGGTATGGGTTAGCCATGCCACCAGGAACATCCCCAAGGAGAGTCTCGTAAGCCACTCTCGGAGCGATTCGCGGGATGTTGCGGAACGCAAAGCTTCGAGCACAAGGACCAGCAAGTAAGCGATTAGGAAACAGCTCGCGTTTGGCATCTATCGAAGCTCCTCAGGAACCGATCGAGCAGTCGCATAAAACAGGGTCGCATAAAACAGGGGTGCATCTGTCGATGAATCATCTATGAGCTTGCCTGTTGCAAAAAAAATCCCCGTGCATACTCTGCACAGGGATAGTTTATCTTGACTTGACCAAAACGCTAACCGTTTGTCGAAGATCGATCAGTCCCAATCTTCTTCGTCGTCCTCTTCTTCTTCCTCATCGTCATCCCAATCGTCGTCTTCGTCGTCGAGCTCGTCATCCTCTTCTTCGTCCTCGTCCTCGTCTTCTTCGTCGTCTGCTTCGACTTCCTCCCACTCGTCCTCTTCTACGTCATCCTCATCTTCGTCCTCATCCTCGTCATCTTCGAACTCCTCATCATCTTCCTCGTCCTCGAACTCGTCTTCGTCGTCGAGTTCGTCATCCTCATCTTCGTCCTCGAACTCCTCCTCGTCCTCTTCGAAATCGTCGTCATCGTCAGCCATGACGATCTGCGAGGAAGTGTCTAAAGAGTCCGAGTTGAGCCAATCGATGCCACGCGATGCGGCATTAGCGATTGCGCTCTTCTTGGTGATTGTCCTGTTGAAGGTGATGGTCTTTTTCACGTGGGCACCTTTGCTTCTTTCGCTTCTTTCGAGGTTCGTGTTTAGTGGTTACTCGGGGTTTTGTCTGACGATTTTTTTACGTTCTGTCCACCCAGGCTTGCGATGGCCACCCAGGCTTGCGATGGATCGGGGTCGAGCCGGTTGAACAGAAATTGTCGTTATCGATTCGTTGGGGCAATCTAGCCACCTACCCAAGGGACTTCAATATCCGATTACAAAAAATTCGGCCGGAAAAAATTCCCTGTCGGGTCCATTAGCTCTCAGACGGATCGTCGGTCAAAGCGTTCCGGATCCTGGATGCAATTTCTGACTCTGCCTGAAGAATCTTTTGGAAGCGTGGGAGATTATCGACCGATTCCAAGCCAAATACCCTCAAAAATGCCTTGGTTGTTTCATAAAGAAAGGGTCTTCCCAGGTCCTCGTCCCGCCCAGAAATCCTTACCAAATCTCGCTGAATCAACTGGCGCAGCACTTCGTCGCAGGCCACTCCGCGGATCGACTCGATCTCGGCCCGGACGACCGGTTGCCTATAAGCCACAATCGAGAGCGTTTCGAGCATCGCCGGAGAGAGAACCTGCTCGGCAGGGACCTGTTGGCCGCGTCTTATCCAAAGCGCAAATTGTTTACGGGTAAGCAGTTGCAGTCCGCCGGCGACCTCCTCGATGCGGTAGGCCCTGCCGTGCTGGTCGTAGCCTTGATTCAACGCAGCGACGGCCGTCCGAACCGCCGTCGGATCAGGAAAACCCACCAAAATGGCCAGCTGACGCGTAGAAATCGGCTCGTTAACTACCATCAATAGGGCTTCAAGCAGACGCAGACTCTGGGGATTGGCATGCGAGCCATCCTCCCTGCGAACCTCTTTACGCCGCTTCCACCAAGCCACCTTAGTACCCCTAGAAATGCCCTTTGTTGTCCCCAATCCTCTCCGATCTGTCCTACAATAACGAATCCCAAGGGCTTGAACCAAGCCAGGAATGGCTTTTAGCCCGTCGATCTTCGCCCGTGATCTTCGATCTTTCCCACCATTGTTATGAGCTTAGCAAGCCTTTCAACGACGAACCCCTCGGCCAGCAATGGCTCGGCCAGCGCTTTGACGCGTCCAGGCAAGACGCAAAAAAACAAGTCCCGCCGAGCCAGCTTTTTTTGGATTATCCTAGGACTCTTAGGTTTGCTGCTGTATCTGTCGCTGTTTTGCAGGACATCAGGGAAAGAATTTTCACCGACGACTTTCCAAACGCGAGATTTCTATCTCTACCGTATCCCGGGTACCAATATTCAGTTGCTCCCCAATTACGTGGGAAACGCCACTAGCATGAACTGTGCACCGGAAATCCTAGGGAACTTGAAAACTCTTTCCCAGCCTCCCCTCTGGCACCCCCTTGAGTCCAATGCCTTAGGAGGCGACTCGTTCCCGGCGAGTCTGCTGACCTCGGCCATCACTCGCCGGGACTCGGAATGGGATTTCTATTGGGGGATTTGGTCACAGAAGCACACGGCCCGAGCCGCGATCCTGTGGCCTATGATCCAGTCGATGGCTATGGCTGACCTGTACCACGATATCCCCGAGACGCTTCGATTTGCCGAAGGTTTCCAAGGGGCCGACGGAGAGTTTCCATCGGCTCTGCTTGCCGAGATCCACAGGCTCATGCAGCATCGCAAGGCACTCTATGAGTCTTCAAGCGGCAGGCCCACGGGCAAGAGTGCTCAGATCGAGGGGATCCCGGAGTGGTCGGACGTTCAGCGATGGCTTGATGCCAACCCGCTCTTAAGTCCCTCGCATGAGAAACTCTAGCAGATCGCGAACCTCAGTATCGCTCATCGAATCGAGCAATCCCGCCGGCATCAGCGAGGAGCGGAGCTCTTTGCGGTTCTCGATGTCTGTTTTTTGGAAGGTTACCTCTTGGCCGAAGTTGTTGCGATAAACCTCGTTGCTCGAAGACCTAAGCAGAATCCCTGTGAATTCGGAACCGTCGGCCAACTGCAAAAGGGTCGTGTAGAACTGCGGTGCGACATCTTGATTGGGTTCGAGGATCGAGGCGAGAATCTCCTTGCGACTCCCCTGCTTGGAAATCAAACTCAGATCCGGCCCGACAACATTGCCCCGACCCTCGTAGCGATGGCACTGAGAGCAAGCGGCCCCGGCGACATGGAAAAAGATCCGTCGTCCAGCCTGAGCATCGGCTTTGCCATCGAGCGCATCGAGTCGGCTGAGCCACTCGAGCAGACTTCTTTTTTCCTGGGTCGCTGGGTTGGCGATTGGGTTTTCAACCCAGCCGCTTTGGCGTGATACTCGTTGCGCCTCTTTGGCAATCGATCCGTTTTGGCTCTCTGAGAGACGCACGACGAAGCTTTTGGTGTCCGGGTCGTTTGCACCGATAAGGCCGGCTAGAGCATCGAGTCTGACGGATTCGACCAATGTGTCGTCCTGGGCGATGCGAACCAAAAGCTTATGCGATCCATCGTCCTTACGCATCGCAAGGGTACGGACCACTTCGCGAGTCAAATCCAGATCCTTTCGATCTAGCAAACTTTCGAGTGTATCGATACCAAGCCCTTCGTGAAGGATAGGTGCCAGTCGCAGTGCATAAGCGGCGATATGGGCTGGAGTCTTGGGATTGGTAATTCGATCGATGAGCATTTTCGCATCGGTGACGCCTTCGGCTGGCTTGCCGTTGAGCGTATTGATTGTCGCCAATACCGCTTCGAACAATCGGTACTCGAGTTTGGGATCTTCAAGCATCGACTGGACCTCTGGCAGGTAATCCTTCCATAGCGAGTCGGCGATCCATCGCAAGGCTTCAAAGCGGATTTCGGGATCCGTATCAGGCCACATCATTTGCACCCAGCGTGGGTCGTCTAAATTTTCCTTGCGCATGGCCGCAAATGCAGCTGCTCGACGACTCGGCGAGAGCGATTGCCAATCGGCCCGGGTCCATCCCTTGGCGAGCCTGCTAAGCGCGCTCTGAGCGGCATCCGCGAGATACTTGTCGGCTCCCTCCATCCATCCGAACAAAGCCTCCTGGGAAATCTCCGAGTCGCCGAGTCCATTGCCCGATCGCAATCGCTCGGCAAGCTTGGCCTCGGGCGTTGTGCTCTGGACTTCTCGGTCGAGCCAAACGGCTTGGTCGGGATCGATCTGCAGTTTCCAGAGTCTACCCAGACCGTGGAGTTCGTAGGAGGGAGAGACCCAATCGACAAAGTAGTATTCGCGATCGTTCTTTCGGACCATTCCTGTGGGTCTAAACATGTCGCTGCCCCGAAGCAGTTCGATGCGTTGGGCCTGCAACGTGGCTCCCTGCCAGTGCAAAGGATAGTAGTCGATGCAGTGGTTGCTCCAGGATGGGACCATGACGCCGGAACCTAAGCCGACCACGGCGCAGGGGCCTTCGCCGCTAGAATGGATCATGCCCAGTGTGCCTCGAAGCTCTCCGTTCCAACAAACAAAAGGGTGCACCGGAGCACTTCCATAGACATACTGAAATCCGTAATCGCCACCCTCGACCACATGCAATAGCCTGCAGGGGGGTCTGCTACCAGGATCGTTTTCCGCAGCGAACAAGACTCCGTCGCCACGCATCCATAGTCCAAAAGGATTCCAAAAGCCTTTGGCGATGCGCCGAAGGTTTTTACCTTCTTTGGTGCAGTGGAACACGCCTCCCTCGCCTCGACCGCCCAGTGTCTTTCCGTCGGTTCCCCGCAGCGTCCAGTCTTTGCCGAAATTCTCCCCAAGCGAAAAGATCAGCCCGCCATCGGTATGCCAAGTCATCCCGCTGAGCCCATTGTGCGGATAGTCGGCCAAGGTATCTAGATTTGCGATGAGCTCCTCGGTATCCCCGGTCCCATCGTTGTCGGAATCCTTAATGCGCAGGATCCGATCTCGCTGGGCGACGTAGAGCCATCCATCAGGACCAGACAATAATTGCATGGTGGTCTTGGTCTTGTTGTAAAAGACCTTTCGATTCTTGCCCTGTGGATCAAAGACCAAGATCTCGTCGCTCTGAGGACCTTGGTAGTTGGCGGGCCTGAAGTGCGTGTGGCAAGCGACCACCCAGAGGTTGCCCTGCGGATCCAGATCGATCCCCGTCGGGGTGACTAAGTCCGGGTGCTGTGCCAATAGGGATACTTGCACTCCGGGTTGAAGTGTTTTGACGTTCGGTGCCGTTTTGTCGGTGTCTTGAGCATTGGCCGTAGCAAGTTTCAGGACGCAAAAGAGGATTGCCAACCAGGCGATCCGATGCAACATAGGATTCATAGTCAAGGATGGATTAGGACAGCGACGAATGAGCGGATTGTTCAACGACGAGCCATGAGTATAGCCAATATGGATAGCCGATATGGAACTACAAAACAAAAAAGCACTGCTTGGATTTTCAAGCAGTGCTTTGTCGTTTTAAACGGGTTCGTCTAGTACCAGAGAGTTCGAGACTACTCTGGCATCCCAGCGACATAGCCTTCGGCCATCCCGCCAAGGGCTCGATAGACGGCAAGGTCAATCGTGTTGGAGATGAAGCGGACGCTGCCATCGGCTGCGGCAAAGTTCGCGCCCACGGCGTGGTCGCTCATGAAACCATAGTTGTTTGACCAGTCTTGGTAGCAGTTTTCAAGTCCCTTACGAAGTGTTACGCCAGCGGCAGCCGAGCAGACCGGTGGGTTGTTCAGGGGGATCGCAACCGTCGCGACGCTGCCGTTGAACCAGAACCACCAGTTGTGATCCGTGAATGAACCGACCGACTCGCCGATCATAAAGGTATTGCTAAGACCATCTTTGATCGCTGCGACTTGGGTGTTGCAAGCCACACCGAATTGATTGGTCAAAGGTGTCGGGGCTTGTCCCAAATAACCAGCAAATAAAATTCCATTGCCGTTGCCGATGCCATTGCCGTTGTTCTTGAAATACGGGTCAGAGCCAAAATAGGTGTCACCGACAGTTCTAAAGTTTCCCCATGCCCAGTTCGAACCCGCTACACCTTTGTAGCTTGTCACCGCATATTGCTGGCCGCTCGAAGTCCTCTGGCCTCGCATCGGCAGAACCGTTGGAGTGGTGTCGCTGGGGCATCGGTAGAGGTTGATGCGTTGTTGGGCAACCCAAGTGTTCGAGCCCTGCGTAGGGGATGTAGCTCCCCCCGCATTTTCTGGATCGTTGGTTACATCGGCCAGAGGATTGATGGCTCGGAACAAGGTCTCTTGTTCGATGTACGGTAGAAGGTTGCTCATCCAAGACACCTGAATCGGTGAGTTCGCAGCCAGTGCAGGTTGAGGATCTGTAACGATATCTCGGGAGTTGGATGCCTGACCGACACTTCCAGGGAACTGCTTGCGAGCCGATTCATGGTTGATGCAACCCATAGCGATCTGGCGAATGTTGTTTCCGCAAGACATCCGGCGAGCGGCCTCTCGGGCAGCCTGAACCGCAGGCAGCAAAAGCCCGACCAGTACACCGATAATGGCGATAACCACCAGTAACTCCACGAGCGTAAAGCCCCCGTGTTGCTTCATAATCTTCTTGTTCATATGCGTCTTTCCCGGAATGAAAATATTGGGTTGATAGGTTTATGAAGCTCAGGTACGCAAGGACGAAAAACGTTCAACCACGAAAATTCTCGGGTCTGAAATGGCTTGAGTGCAAGAGTGGCTAGAAAAGCTTGGATGCCAAAAAAGTCGAACCAACCCTGTTAATGGTACGGATCGCATTGGGAATGTCAAGGAAAACCTTGCATTTCCCTTCGTTGGACAGTTTGGATCGCCACGGCAATTCCTGTCCGACACTTTGATTTTCGCAAACTTTACACTTGACGGTTCCATCAACTGTCCTATCATTCGATCAGTCGGTCAAGTGATTGAATGTTGACGGTTCGGGTTTGGTTTTTTGTGGGCAGGTGTCCGATGGATGAAAAGCCAGGGTTCGATGAGCATGAGGAGCGCGACTGCTGGGCAGAGCCGCATTCTCATGCCTTGGGGGCCTTGCCGCTGATCGACCAGGAGACTTGTAAAAGATCCGCAGCGATCTTTCGCGCGTTGGGGGATGCCAGCCGTTTGCAACTGTTGGCTTTGCTTGCCAAACGCGAAATGTGCGTCACGGAGCTGACCGAGCAGCTGTCGGATAACCTTCCGGCGATTTCCCAGCGGCTCAAGCTCTTGCGGGCCGAGCGATTGGTTCGAACCCGGCGGCAGGGCAAGCACATTTATTACTCGCTTGCTGACAATCACATCGCTTTGTTGATCGAGAATGGGCTGGCTCATGGGAGTCAGACCGAATGCGACTTTTGTCCACCTTTGGAAGAACCTGGAGAAGCTTGAAGATGTCTCACGAACACGAAAATCATGATCATGTGCACGGCGAAAACTGCGGGCACACGGCCCTTGAGCACAATGGACACATCGACTACCTGCACGATGGGCACTTGCACCATCCGACCACGGGTGGCCGAGTCGAGGAGCATGTTTTGGAGGTTTCGGCTCAAAACCCTGCTTCTTGCACGGCTGGTCATGAATGCTCGGGCCACAGCCCTGAGCATGTTCATGGTCCTGGTTGTGGTCACCCTGCCGTGCCGCATGGCGACCATATCGACTATTTGGTCGATGGGCATTTGCACCACCAGCACGACGGACACTGCGACAACCATGGAGTAGTCCAGGTTTTGCAGTAGGGTCTAACTCGCCCACGGTTCCCATCTTTTGGAACCGCCTATCCTTCGGAAACTGTTTTATCTGCTTGTCTTGAATCCATCTTGACCTGTCTTCCTAACGTTCGCTATTCTCCGCCGAGGCCAAGGCAAGTTTGGTAAAACCGGCGAACCTGGTCGGCATTACAGGATGGACCTGCCAAGCGGATTTAGGGTGAGTGTTCAACAAGGATAGTTGAGTTCCATGTCCAGTACAAAAACAGTCTTTACGACAGGCGAGGCTGCCAAGATTTGCAAGGTCAGCCAACAAACGATCATCCGTTGTTTCGACAACGGAACCTTGAAAGGCTTTCGAGTTCCAGGGAGCCGTTTCCGACGGATTCCCAGGGACCATCTGTTTGTCTTCATGAAGGACAACGGTATTCCGACTGACGCATTGGAAAGCGGCAGAAAGAAATTGCTGATCGTCGATGACGATCAGGATCTGGTAGACCTGATGCGTGACGGTTTCGATCGCGATGGGCGCTTTGAAATCCGTACCGCCAACAACGGTTTTGATTCCGGGATGCAGGTCAAAGAGTTCCGACCCGACTTGGTCGTCCTCGATGTGATGCTACCGGATATCAATGGTCGCGAAGTCTGCCAACGCGTCCGCTCGGATCGCACCATGGATACCGTCAAGATCCTATGCATCTCGGGGATGGTC
>CAILTZ010000823.1 GCA_903837255.1 uncultured Pirellula sp.
CAACAATCATCACTCGACAATCATCAATCCCTCTCTCGCGACGCGCGCGGTCCTCCTGCGCATGGTCAACAGAACTTAGGCACGTGGGATAGGCTTCCAGCCTGTCCGGCTTGAGCAGAAGAGGACAGGCTGGAAGCCTATCCCACGGGAGCAGAGTGTTTTGGCTCAATGTACGTAGCCTAGGGGCTCTGCCTCCAAACCCCTACGCTACTTTCGCATGGTCAAAACAACCTGACGAATCGCGCAACTATGCTAAGATTCAGATACACTCTAACCTAACTTTTTCATTGCAGAACCAAGCCTAGCAATCGGACCATCCCATGGGCGATCAAACCCAACAAACTGCAACTGTCCATCGAGTCGTCCTGCAGTGTCTGCTATGGACCATGATTCTACTTGCCAATTCTGCCCATCCGGTCGCTGGACAATCGACGCCTGTGCCATCCGATGCCTCCACCCCAACCCCGTTGGGAAGCATCCTTGCGTTCGAATCCGGAGTTTGGGCCAAGGTCGCAGAACGAACGTGTATCCGATGCCACCACCTCCAGGGAGAAGCAAAGGATAGCAATTTCCTTTTGGAGTCCTCGATCGACGGTCTCTACGATTCGGAAACTTTGGCTCGTAACCAAAATGCCATGCGTTCGGTCGCCAAAAAAACCTCCGGCGAGAAGTCCATCCTACTACAGAAAGTCGTCGGTGGTCTCGAACACGGGGGGGGCCAAATCCTCAAACCTGACTCGACAGGATTTCGAATCCTCGAAAGCTTCGTCGCACAAACGCTCTTGCCAACCAATGAACCCAAGTCTAACCCAGCAATCGACTCCTACGAGCAAGCCCCCTTCTTTGATGGGATCACCATGCTCTCTGAGTCGCGATTATTGCGACGCATCACCCTCTCGTTGGTTGGTCGACTTCCCACATCAGAGGAATCCAATTCCATCCAACAAGACGGGCTTGTGGCTATCCATCCAATTCTTGATTCCATCCTGCGCGAAGATGCTTTCTATGTCCGATTGAAAGAGGGATTCAACGATATCTTCCTCACCATCGGCATCGAAGACAACGCTGAGACACTTCTGTCTTATGACCACTTTGAAAAAACACGCCTATGGTATCAGACACATGATTTCAGCCATCTACCTGAATCGCAGCGAGAACGAGCAGGTTGGAAACTAGCGGCTGTGTATCGCGATGCCCTCCTGCGTGAACCTTTGGAGCTGATCGAGTACATCGTTCGCAATGAGAAACCTATCTCCGAGCTAGCGACAGCCGACTACATCATGGTCAGCCCCTATACCGCGCGGGGGTATGGCATCTTCGATGAGATCAAAGATCAATTTCGAAACAGCGAAGACCCCTTGGAATATATCCCCGCCCGCCTGCACGCTCTGAGGGGTCGCGATGGAAAGGTCCAAGAATCGACGACGGGTTGGTATCCGCACGCAGGCTTCCTGAGTATGTTCCATTATCTTCGGCGGTATCCTTCGACAGAGACCAACCGCAATCGCTTGCGAGCAAGGATGTTCTATCAGCATTTCTTGGGCATCGACATCATGCAGCTTGCACCCCGATCTTCGGACGCCGCCGCAGTTGCCGCCAAATTCGAGATACCAACGATGCAAGCGGCAGCTTGTGTCGTTTGCCACAAGACCATCGATCCGGTCGCCGGAATTTTTCAGGACTTTAACTTTCAGGGCGAGCTAGGTCCTCGAAAAGATGGATGGTACCAAGACATGTTCCCAGCCGGCTTCGAGGGAGAGCTGCTGCCAGCCGAAGAGCGATGGCGGGCCACACAGTGGCTTGCGGAACGAACCGTCAAAGACCCTCGTTTTCCGGTCGCCATGGCCGAACACGTATACTTTATCTTGGTCGGGCGCAAGGTTCTTCAGCCCCCCGAAGATATCGAGGATCCAAACTTTCTTCCCAAACGCAGAGCGTACATGGAGCAAAGGAAAATGATTCGAGAGGTCGCGGCCCGACTCAAGGCATCCAGCTTCAATCTCAAGGAAGCGTTTAAAGCGGTCGTCACTACCGATTTCTACCGCGCCGATGCTGTATCCTCGACGATCGAGCATCCGCAGCGGGCTGCCGAACTCGAGGATGTGGGTGTCGTTCGATTGATCACGCCGGAGCAATTGGATCGAAAAATTCAAGCGATCTTCGGAAAACCCTGGGGACGATTTCAGGAAGAGTACAAGATCCTCTACGGTGGGATCGATTCGATTACCGTGACGGAACGCAATGCTGATCCCAGCGGTGCCATGGGAGCGATCCAACGAATCATGGCAAACGATGTGGCTTGCCTAAATGTAGGTCTCGACTTCCATCGCCCGACGGCGGAGCGAAGACTCTTTGACCGCATCGAACCCTCGGTGGTTCCAGGCGATGAAGCCTCGGACAAAAACATTCGCGAAACAATCGTAGCGTTGCAAGAGAAAATCCTTGGTCTTTCTCTGCCAATCGATCATCCCGAAGTCGACCGCGTGTTCGATCTCTTTAGAGAAATTATTGACGATGCGAAGGCTCTTCCTAGTTTCGAACCGCGCGAGACCTATTTTTGCGGAGGGCGAGAAGACTTTCGGGTAGACGATCCTCGGTACACGGTGCGCGCGTGGCGCGCTGTGGTGACTTATTTGCTGCGTCAACATGCATTCCTCTACGAGTAATCCCCTACCATGTCACGTCGAACTTTCTTGAAACGCTGCGGACTGGCCGGACTTGGTTTTGCAGCACCAATTCCTTGGCAAACGATTTTGGGTGCCGAAGAAAAGAGGGCCGAAGCGGAAGGTTACCCGGGCCCCTACTATGTCGTTTACAACGCATCGGGGGGATGGGATACCACCTACTTGATGGACCCCAAAGGGGTCGATGGAATCAATCGACTGTATCAGCAGGGCGATATTCTCACGGTAGGCAATCATCGGCTTGCACCTATCGCCAAACATATCACAAATGGAATGAGCAATGAGGATTTCTTTGCCAAGTACGGTTCGGAGCTGCGCGTTTTCAATGGATTAGATCTTTCCGTTAACAACCATACTCCATGTGCTCGGTACATGGCGACAGGAAAACTCGACAGCCTGGCTTATCCGACATTTCCTGCGCTGGTAGCCGCATGTTGTGGGGCCGAAGCTCCCTTGGCATTCCTAACTTTTGGTAACTACTCTGCGACAGGGAATCTTGTGCCGATGTCGCGCGTACCCTACATGCAGTCTTTGCGTTTGTTGGCACGCGCCGACTCGGTCGAAGGTGGAACGCATCCCTATCAGGATGCGTTTGCATCGGACCGAATCGAACGGGCGCTGGAAAAGCAATTTGAGGCCCGTATTTCAGATACTCGGCTACCACGGGTCGAGCGGAGCCAAAGCATGCTCTATGCAGCTCAAGCGAATTCCAAAGCCCTCCAACGCGTGGTTCCTTTTCTACCCAAGGAGCAAGCCAAAGAACGGCTTGCGCAGCAAAATGATATTGCATTGGCCGCCTTTAAAGCTGGCGTTTGCGTGTCGGCCAACTTGTCGATCGGACAGTTCGACAGCCATAACAATAACGATGCGGATCAGATGAAGCTGATTCCGGAATTTCTGGCCGGTATCGATGACTTGCTATGCAAAGCGGAAGCTCTTGAGATTCGAGACAAGTTAGTGGTAATCATCCAAAGCGAGATGGGACGCACTCCCAACTACAACAGCGGCAATGGCAAGGATCATTGGTCTATAAGCTCGATCATGTTCCTCGGACCG
>CAILTZ010000824.1 GCA_903837255.1 uncultured Pirellula sp.
CTCAACCCGGAACGGCAACGGAACCATGAACAACATGAAGAGCAACGCGGGTAAAGCCCAAACCAAAAAACCTCGTCCAGCCAGGACCCAAACCAAGCTGATGCAGGCAAGCGGAATCGTCCACCCATCCATCGTATCGAAGTACGCCCAGCGGGAGACAACCCTCAAAAAGATGACCCCCAAAAGCATGATCAGGCCACCGTAGTGGAACCCAGCACGCACCGGAGGCATCGAATCCTTCAAACTCCAAAGCAGATACCCGACAATTGGAATCACAAACCAGCCGTGGGAATAGTCAGGTTCTCGAATCCAGGCGCCGATCAGGTAGCTCCAAGTCGGCCAATAAGCCCAAGCCAGAATGATCGCTGCTGCCGCTCCGAACATCCCAACATAATTCGCTGGAATTGCAGGATAATTCCAGCTGGATTTGTCGATCCCCTTCCTGGACGCCTGAAACGTCTCCTCGGAATCACGGGGTTCGATCAACTCCTTAGCCTGACGATCAAATTTCTCGTCTTCTCCACCCCTGTAGATTGGATCCAAAGAGACCGCAGGCCTGGAGGCTGGAGAACGTCTTCTACGTTGATTCATAGGATTGGGCTGCTTTATGGATGGACACCTGACTCCAAAAGGATAAACAAATCCCTGGATTGGTCAACTGATTTAAGCCCCTTTTACTCGGAAATCAAACATGCCACGACAAGTCCTGTCGTGCCGCAACGGGTCGCACGAGGCTGTCGCTTGCCTTTAGATTCGCCCTGAGGGCCAAAAGATCACCTTTAGCGCAATGCCGAGGAGGCGCAGCGCCGCCTAAGGAATCCCGCGAACGATTGCCGGACCGATGAGTTTGGTGAACCATACCGGCAGTCTCTGCCAGATCTTGACCAATCTCTGCTTGCCCTCGTCATCAGGCCGCATGCTTGACGGGTCCCCTTTGCGGACATAGTACTGCCAGATCGCCGGACTAGGCTTAGCCCCCCACTGCTCCTTGAACTTGTAGGTCCCAGCCCCGACAGTGCTTCGCCCGAAATCGAACTCGGTAGATCCCAATTCGATGGCTCGTCGGAGCAAATTCCAGTACATCCACATGTTGACATTGGTTGGGTTAAAGCTCCGCAAGGCGCTTGCGCTGGGGACCTCGGTCCGATGCGCATGGTGCACGAGCAGCGCCCCCGAGATGGGTTGGTGGTTCAATCGCACCACGGCAAGCTCGGCGCGGGAATCCGACTTGGAGTTCGCAAACGACCTTAGCGCATGTCGAAAAAGGTTCTTGGAGTAAACCGGCGTGCCCAGATCTCGCATGTTGTGAGCAAAGACCTTGTAAAAGTCGGCCAGAAGCTCCTCACCACCGAATTGCACCTCGAAGGGGTTCTCGTTGGATTTTTTAACCTGGCTACGCAGTTTGCTCTTGAAGGAGGCCATCAGTTCATCGGGCGAGCTTGGAAGAGCCAATCGCATGTGGACTTTATCGGTCCGTTCGTAGTTGAAGGCTGGGTGCTCGAAACGAACCTCATGGCGAAGCTCCAGGTGCTTGACATCGAGCTCATCGGCAAGCTCGACGGCTCGATCGATCAGGGGATGACAAAGTTCATCATGCATCGAGCCGGGTCCTTGGAAGATTAGCCCACCGGAATTGAGGTAGGGTAACGAGACCAAGAAGCTACCGAAGAGTTTGCTTTTTACCAGCATCAAAGGCAAGCATGCAAAGGCTTTGCGCTGTGAATCGCCCCCCACCAAATAATAAGGCCGATGGCCCAATCCCGATGCGATTGCATCCCACCATGCCCAAGCCGGTTGCAGGCTTAAACAGTCCCCGAGCGAGCCTTGGCTCGCCCCAACCACTTCGGAACTTGTGCTGTATGTCTTGATCTCCATGTTACTTCAAAGACTCCACTCGTTGGCTTCGCAATAGATTTTCAATGCGGATACCTTCGATGTACATTGCAACTTCATGCGATGCAGCCTTCCAGTGATTTCCCTTTTCCTTTTTCCCCCGCTCAATCCAGCCACCGTACCGATGGTCGATAAAGTCATCTCTAATCAATGCTTGGGTCTTCCTGATAGGCTCTAGGTATTCGCTCCGACCATGCATGGAGTAATAGCGCAACAGAGATCGCAAAAACTCCGCCTGTTGCCATCCCCCTTTGCCAGCTCCGGGTCGCTCGTGCAATCCACCCGACTGCTGGTCATAACCATGGCTCATCGAGTAATCCATCAACTCCTGTCCCACCTCCAAATACCTCCTGGGGAACCCCAGTTCGACCGCTCGACTGATCAAAAATGCCCACTCCACCTGATGCCCCATCTGGATGTATGGTTCCTGTTCGACCATCACGGGCTTGTTCCAATCGGCTTGATAGTCTTCGGGAATAACCCCGGACTCATGCCTCAATCGGCCAACGACAAAATCCAAAAGCCTCTGGGTATCGCTGTAAACCCCCGGATCCCTGGTCGCATCGTAGAGTTCGAGCAGCCCTTCAAATAAATGCATGTTCGGATATTGTGACCTTCGATTTAGGCCGGAAAAGTCCTCCGATGCTTTCCACATCAATCCCCCATCGGATTCCATCATCGAAGACCGCAGAACCTCCCAACATTTCAACGCCTCATCCGAATACTGTGCTTCTCCTGAGACCTTCGCAGCCGTGGCCAATGCATAAATGACAAAAGCATGGCCGTATCCGTCCTTTCCCCGATCGAGGACCTGCCCCTGCTCGTTGACTTGATAAAAATAACCACCATGCTTGGTGTCAGAGAATCTCTCCAAGAGAAACGTAATCCCCCTTTTCATCGCTTCAAGGAATCGAGGATCCTGTGTCACCGAATAGCCTACGGCCATCGTGTAAATCTGCCTAGTTTGAGAAACCAAGGTCGCAGAAGCATTCGGCTTGGGTGCCCATGTCTCGTCGAGCTCCGTGTGAAAAAAACCGCTCGGACGGACGGATGCTCGATACCAAGGCTCCAAGTTCTCCTCGACCAAACTCTTTTTGAACCAACCCCATTCGACCCCTTGGCCGCCAGTTGCTTCACCGCTAGGAACCTTTTCCTCGGCGGCTTGGATGCCCATGGGCCACGGATGGCCCGCAGCCAATAGGGGTGACCAATCCATCTTTTTAAACCTAGGGCTAGTGCCGAGGATGGATCGATTCCAAGCCGAATTCCTACCCGTTTCACCAAATCTAGCCTTTGGTATGGATTCCAAATCAAGCTTGCCAGGTTTGCGTGTAATCGTGCCATCGCGATGGCACCCGAAGCAAGCCGTCGGCTTGTGGATTCGCCACGGGACCATCGAGCCCTTGCCCTCGAGCTCAAGGTCGATCTGTTCGTGCGACTCGACCAACTCAGCGTCGGATTGCTCAGCATCCCAAACATAGCTCAACGAAAACCACTCATGATCGCAGAATAGGAGCACCCGAGTCTCGACTTTGCGATCAGGCATCCATTGACTCGAATCCAACAAAGCCCCTTGGGAAATCGTTTGAACGAATAGGGTTCCATCCGGGTAGCTCGAGTTTCCTTCTTCGTACAACTTGATGGTTGTTCCTTGAGGTAGGCAGAACCAATAGTCGGTACGAAAACCCGCAATCCCACTCGCTTGCTCTCCTAACGCCAAGAGTAGCGAAGATTTTTTCATGTCGCTGGTCTCGATAGATGGCTCAGGAATGTATTTTCGAAAGCTATCGACCATCGCACCATCGACCATCGAACTGTACCACCCGAGTTGACTGAGTTTCTTCGGGGCCCAACTCGCTGAAGAATGGTTCGCAGCGGTGCCAGGGTTGCAACGTGCGACCCTGCCAATTCGATCGACAACCAAAGCCTCCCCCGCCGAATCCTGACCCATGCTCCTAAAGCCCCGACTCGAGCGGCCATGAGCCGGAGGATCTGGCCAAATCAAACCCCGCTGGGCCGTGAGTCCCGCGGCGAGATTTTCGCGATCCATCGCCCACAATCCATCCTCAAGACGCTTCAGCTCGATTCCCTCCCTCAAAGCTAAATTGGATTTGTCGACAATCTGAACTTCCCCAAAAAAGAACCAACCTTTTTGCTGGCTCGAAAGGATCTGTGCCGACGCAGATGCTTGTAACTCAAGCCCCCCAAGTCGATCGGGGGACTTGAAGTCGACTTGGTAAGGAGGATACCGATCCGCCTGGACAATGAAAACCTGTGCGGTTCTCCAAGCGTTGGGATCAGCGCCGCGATGCTGCGATTCCTGCTGTTTGGCTTCTTTTAAAATCCAAAACTTGCCGTCTTGGTCAAACGTGGATGGAAAGTAAAGCGAGAGTATTCGGCCGGGGCTCTCGAAGTAAATTGTTTTCTGCGAACTTTCATGTGAATCGAACCACTGAAAAACGTAGCTGCGGTCGACGATCGGGTCGTACTCAATACCCCACATGAGCCCCATCCCAGGCATAGGCCCCACTGCAACGATGTCCCTTAGCCCTAACCACGGATAAGCCTCTTGGTAGTCCGATTGGGACCTTAGCGTCATGCTCAACTCTTTGACCGTAGAGGGCCAACGCGACCAAGGCGCAAATCCCCATTCGCTAGGTCTTAAAATGGGCTTTTCCAAAATCCGCTTGGGGCCCGGATCTGCCAACCCTTCGTCAGGCCCTTTTTGCGGTATAGAGGGCAGACTCGGTGGCAGGCTCGGCGATAGACTCGGAGCACGCTCCGGGGACCCTTGACCCGTCAACTCGCGCAATTGGTCCTCCAAGCTTGCGATCTGCTTGTGCACGGACGGTAATGCCGGATGCTTTGGTCCAAACCTCGCCTCGTTCTTGCGTAGGGTTCTCAGTCGCTCGACAACGCCAGCAACCTCCGGTCGCTGCAAATCCGCCCTCGATAGTTTTTTCTCGGGTAACTCCTGGCCAATGGCAATAACGGCTGACGAAAACACAACCCACATGCAAAAAATGCCATGAAAAATGCTCGAACCAATTACCTGTTGGCTACTCGAAAACATGGATCGGATTCCCAAAACGAGGTTACTCCCAACTCAATCGGATGGCATGTGGTACATTCCGCTGGCCTCGCCGTTTCCAACCAACCACATACGCACGTTTGGTATCATCCAGAGTGTCGCACCCATAGAGTAACAGCTGGGGTTGCTCCAGCAGCCCTGCGCTCTGTCGATCCAGAGGCAAAATAACCGAGCACTTGGTCTGCACATCAAAGACACTCCACTGGAATGCACCGTCTTTGCGATTCACAAAACCACACACGAATCGATCTCCATAAGGCGCAAACAAACTCGCACAATAAGCCTTACCCGAAGGATGCATCCAGCCTAAGCGATCTAATTGACTTTTACCCTCCTTCTGTCGAACTTGCCACAACGCGCCACTGTGGGTCACAAAAGCAATACTCCCATCGGTGAATTCGCAAAAGCCTGTAATCCCATGCGAGTCGGTACCCCCAGTCGGTGCATAATCGCTCAGCGGCCAATCATTCACCTCCTGCAGTTGCGTATCCAATTCGACAAGCGATACTCGGACGCGGTCGGCATCGAGCTCGTAGACTCCATCGAACTCAGAACTATCCGCAATCCGCGCTCGAATGCCATAAACATGACCCCTGGCATCCATGAAGATGTTTCGAGATGCATGCCCCATGTAGGTCCCAAGCTTCTTGCTGCGAATCTGCTTGGTCTGGGTGTCGTATTGGTATAGCACATGACCAAAGTATCCCTGAGCGACAACATAACGCCCTCGCGCCGATAGTGCGATGAGCCCCTCAGGACTTGTATGAATGCACTCCCACGTGTTCGTCGTGGGCTCCAAGGCAAATATTCGTCCACCATACAACGCATTTTGGCTCCCATCCCCAGCCTCGTCGTGCTCGTCCTGACTAGAAAAGTAAACCCGTCCATCGGCAGCTTGATAGATCTTGCTGTGGATCTTCATCTGAGTCTCCGGCCAATCGATTTTGCGCCGAATCTTTAATCGGTCTAGCTGTTCATTGACCAATCCAAGCGTTTCAAAAGTGTCGGACGACGGATCGAGCCTCCACAAGGCTGCGCTAGGGTTGTCGACACCAAAAGCAGCCACACCAAAGTAGATCCTCCCCTGCGAGTCTCTACCGGTAGCTCCCCAAATCGAATTCGCACCGACATAATCGGGAGCCTCCAGGTTCTCTAACTTCGGTGCTCTCAAAAAACGAGATCCCCCCAGCCGATCCGGCCCAGGCCATCGCGTGGAACCCAAGGCCCCATCAGACATCTGTCCGTGTTGCGATTTATCGGGGGTCCTATTCGAAGATCCCGCGCCCTGCGATGACCCGTCGGAAACCTTTTCAATCGGATTCAACGCATCGCATCCAACGCCGATGCATAACAACAAAATACTTGTAGCCGCGACCAGGCCAACTGTCACCCGATGCGTAAGCCTGGAGAAGACTCTGCGATCATTCCGAGTTTTCAAACGATTTGGCCCTCTTACAATCACGGATTCTTTGCTCCTTGCCCACGGACACAAGACGCTCCCAAAGGCATCGATAAGATCGCTAGGAACAAGCCCGATATCCAAGGTGTATCGATCAGACTACCAAAGAAACCAACCCCCAAGAATCCTAAAACAGAAACAGCCTGGAACGATTCAATCGAAAACCTGCAATCACCATTCATCGGCACCCCAAGATTCCTTCGGCCTGCTCGCCACAACGCACTACCCACTAAGATGATCCAAGCCGAAACCCCCAATAGTCCTTGCTCGTAATACGCATGGACTAAAAAATTCTTCGCCCGCCAAACCATGTGATCGTCGCAGGTGAAGTACCACGGATAACTACCCATGCTGCCGATCGCCGGAGTCCCGATCGCAACCGATCGATCCGTGCCCATTTCGGCGGTAGGGACCGCTCTCAAAATCGCTGTCCCATGGCCAGTTACGCTCAACCCAAACGACCAAGGACGCCAACGGGCATGTAAACTGTCGTTGGCCCTGAACTCCACCTCGGACAAATCGACCACCTGCCACTGGCTGCCAACATCGATGGCCGGCAAACGTAAACCGCCAAAGGATTCCAATACCGATTTTTCCACCAAGCTTGGAGTGATTCGCAAGGCACCGTCCGGGACATTCGCCTCATCGGTTCGCTCCTGCCGTTTGACTTCCAAATCGAAACTTGAGACGGATTTCAAATCCCTAGACTCTACCAATCGTTCCAAGTAAATCGGCCAATCCCCTTTGAAGTGAATCTCGCCGTGGGGCTTCTCGGATTGGTTTTCGAACGCCCAGCGAATCGGAGGAACGGGCCTCCCAAACTCAGAGGCAACCATGCTAGGGAGAGTCCCAAGCCCATGTCCGATCCCAAGTCCACCGATCCCGGTCGTTCCGCGTCGAAGTATCATCCCCCAATGCGATGCCCTACCATTCCAATCCTGGGCAAAGCTCCCAAAGCGGTTTCGGATCGCCTCGGTGCTCATTGCCATCACGAGCCCTGCCAGGGTGATCAGTCCTAAGAGGAGCCCAACGCGGCCTGCTAGCCGCCCCCCGGATCCAGAACCCAAATCGCTTCGCATGGTTGCTTGGCTAGCCTGCATTCCTCGGGCCAGCCAACTCAAATAAATCAATATAGCCACCTGCAACACAACCGCTCCTAGCGTAGCGCGCGACATGGTCGAGAAGGCCGCATAGGCCAATAGTCCGAGCACTAACGCACTTGAACATCGCCCTAATCCCGTGGTCAAGGGGTGTAGCATGTTTGCCCAAACCAACGGAAAGACCATCACGAGGAACGCATCAAGATGCTGATCTCCAATGTGCATCGTGAAGAACGGACCCGTGGCGCGATACACATCGCTCCAATTCATCAGTCCCGGGAAAAGAAGTCTTTCCAATGCAACAAAAACACCAACGTAAAGTCCTGCCCACGTACAACCTCGAATAAAAAAAACACTCCAAACCCCGAACGTTTGTCCTTGGATCGTCTTCCCACAAAACAAGGTGGCGGTCGCAAAGACTGTCCCCCAGAGAATCCCTTTGCCGACGCGAACCGCATTCCATTGCGTGAAATAGACCGATAACTGATCTCCCCACGGAGCGCTCGGAAGCCGTAGCAACCCAACCGCTAAAGAGACGGCAACGCTGACAAGCAGCAGTCCAAAGCCAAATAGCGTCCAACGATCGACGATCGATAACCACCAACCCCCTATGTTAAATTGCTTCCTGCTGGAAATTGCAAGCACCAGCCCTGCGGTCGCTCCGAGCAACAGACTGTCGAATTCCTGGAGCACAAGTTGACCGGTCAGCGGATAGGCATCGGCCGTGATCAAAACAAGGACGAATACGAGCGGATA
>CAILTZ010000825.1 GCA_903837255.1 uncultured Pirellula sp.
AGAGATCCATCTTCGAGAGCTTCGCACGGCTCCACGTGCCTTGGCAATCGCCTTTGCAATCTACGACGCAGCCGTCGAGAGGGCCAAGCCGGATATCGAGCGCGAAGCACCCTACATGAACCGCAACTTTGACCAGACGTCCCAACAGATCAAACTCGACGTTGGGGACTGGGACCGAGCGACAGACGCCCGGATGCTCCAAGGGATGTTAGAGCGATTGCAATCAACGTCCGGTGTGCAGGACATCGAGCCTGTTGCAAGGGTTTTGAACTCGAATGAATCGCTTGATAAACTGACCAAGGCTGTGATGGACAATACCAAGCTCGGGGATTTGGAGTTCGTCACTGAGTGCTTGAGCAAGTCCCCTCAAGAGCTCAAAAGTCTCGGTGATCCAGCTTTGAATTGGATCATCGACCTGTATCCGACCTACGTCAAACTCCGAGACAAGGACAAGGAGCGAGAGGGGAAACTCAGTCAACTCTACGGGTCCTTGATCGAGATCCAGCGGATCGCCGAAGCCTCGCAGTTCATTCCCGACGCCAACGCCACCCTTCGCTTAACGGTCGGTAAGGTCGAAGCCTATTCGCCTGTGGATGCGATTGTCAAAACGCCGATAACAACGCTCAGGGGGCTTTTAGAAAAGACCACAGGCCAGGAGCCTTACATCACACCGCCGCAGGTACTCAAGGCGGCCTCTGAGGCTCGCTATGGGGGTTTGGAGCATCCGAGGCTCAAGACCGTTCCGGTGGCGTTTTTATACAGCACCGATACAACCGGCGGGAATTCAGGCAGTCCGGTGCTCAATGCCAAAGGTGAATTGGTCGGCGTGAACTTTGACCGCGCCTTTGAAGCCACCATCAACGACTTTGCCTGGAACCAGCGATACAGCCGTTCGATTGGCGTGGATATTCGCTATGTGCTATGGATCACTGGCGAGGTTTTCGGAGCCAAGCACATCGTCCAGGAGATGCTCGCTCGCGACCCGCGATAGCCCCAGAGGGCTTCTCGCCAAGGCGCCAAGCTCGCAAAGGATCGGAACAAAAATCCACTGATCCTCCTAGGAGGGGCAGCTATCAGGAAATATTAGCGTTCATCATCGCTAAAAAACCTGGACCGCTGATGGGGCGCTGATGGAAGAACCAAGCCACCGGTAGGCGATCCTGACACCTTTTGCTACCTCGATGAATGGTCTATCACAATGGAATCAATCGCCGGCTAGAGAGTCTTTCTCATCCGATCAAATCCAGATAAGAATCTCTAGTCATGCCCCAGCCAAACGGCCGAGCAGTCGGGATAAATCCTGGTGGCTTCCATGTAACACTCGTTGGCAACCTGAACGCGGTGCATGAACCAGTAGCATTGTCCAAGAAAGACGCAGGCTCGATAGCAGTCTCGATCGAACGACAAGAGGTGCCTGCAATCGTCGATCGCACCGAGCAATTGCGAAGTGCACAGCCGCACCGACACCCGCAAAAGCCAACTTTGAGGATGCTCGGCATGCTTGGCGACCAATCGATCGACCATGCGATTGGCCGACTTCCATTGCGAATCGGCCATCGAATCCTCGATTTGCTGAGCGAATTGGATTTGCCAATCGGTACGTGTCCTCAAGAGGATCTGCTCGCGTGCCCGATCGGCCTCAAGCCTTAGCCTCGAATCGCTGGCCCTGAGAAAAGGTCCTAGGAATCGATACTCAGGATGCTTGCCAACCCAACCCAATGCCCAAACGGCAGCCCGCTTTATCTCGGCCTCACGCGAAAAGACCAGTCGTCGAAGCGTTGGAGCTGAGTAATCCTCAGCAACCACGTTGGACCACGAGCGATCGTCGGACATATCCTTTGGATACGTCCCCAAGGCATGCCCCTGGTCGCACTCGTCGCGGTAAAATGAAACTAGCTTTGATAGTCGCGTGTTCATACGTTTCGTTCGATTAGCTCTTATGTATACCCTCCAGGTTAGTTGCCATAAACTTGATCGCAACGGCATTCGATGATTCTGGACAAAGAAACTAAAGATCCAAAGATGCGCTTGACTTTGACCTATCTTCGAACTCCATCGCTATGCCTCATGGTATGCCTCTTGGTATGGCTGTGTGCGTGTGGACTTGTTCAAGCCCAATCGATTCATCCGTATCGCACACCCCAGGCGATCGCACTGACGAGCCAACTGCTCGCTCTCTCGCCACTGTCTAACAGCAAGCTGAAGTTATCTCTGTCGGACTGGATTCAAACCGTAGCCGTTGGTGATCCAATCCCTCTGTGGCTCGACCGACGCATCCCGAGCGATATCATGTTGTCGATCGATATCCCCAAGGACCAAACCAACAAAGAGGTGCTTGCGCTCGTCGCCGCGCAAATCGATGCCGAAATCGCATGCGTCGATCGCTATGTCGCACTGGTTCCGAAAGGCTCGGCCGGAGCCATCGAGTGGGCTTACTGGTCCTTGTGCAGCAACCCGAGCCAACCAGCCATGCGTGTTACCAAAAAGGAGGGCTTGGAATGGAGCGATGGGACCGACACTCGGCAGATATGGAAGTCATTCACCGAACAATATCGCCTAACGTCTGTTTCGAATTCCAGCCGTCTAGTCACGGACTTTGATCGTTGGCGAGCAGGACGCTTGGACTTCACCAACCCGGCTGCGATTGCCACGCTGCTGCTTTGTGGCTTTGACGAACACCTCAACTGGCAAGCCGACAAATCCCCGAGCATCGAGCTGCTTTCGGAAAGCTTTGAGCGTCTGAGGCGCACCCCTGGCGGAGATTTCGTTCGATTTCAATACGCCTCAGAAATTCCTAAAATTGGAAAGAATGCTTGGCAAGCTTGGCGGACGCGTTGGCCCCAAGCGACTTTCGAGCGGGTTGCCCAAAACGGGCCGACAAAAAGCGACTCCTGGGAAATCCTTGCCCCTGTCGTTGCCCATCGCGAACTGGTCGAGTCGCTCGCCCCACCGGCTAAACCCAAACCAGCCAACCCCAATCCATCGAACCCTGCTAGCACCAAAAAATACACGGGGGTGTACCGAGGAGAGATCCTCAAAATCCTAGCGAGCCTCAGCCAGCAACTCTCCTTGCAACTGATCCCCAAAGACCTATCGACGAGCCTTGCAAGGCAAGAGGTCGACGTGAGTTTCAAAGATGCGACGCTCGAAGAGCTGTTGGCAAAACTTGCCGATGCCTCCGGCTTGAAAATCACACTCGAAGGCCAATCGCTCGTGGTCCAAGCGCCCGAGCGTTAGGTTGGCAATTTCCGTGGCCTAGAGGATCCCGAATTTTTCGAATGCTCCCACGGCGCTCATCCCACCTCGGATGGCATCCCGCACTCTGTTTTCCCCATGCACCTTGGCAAACGCCAATCGCAGGACCTCTTGCTCGACTCCCTTAGGAACAACCACAACTCCATCGGAGTCAGCAAAGACCAAATCGCCGGGTGAAAACACGACCGAGTCGATCTCGACAGGCACATCCAGATCGATGACCCGCTGGCGATTGAGGCTATCGTACAAGCAGCGATCTTTCGCGAAAACAGAAAATCCAGTCGCAGCGATTTTGTCTACGTCTCGGACTGCGCCATCGACGATCGCACCGACACAACCCCGGTTCTTGGCGGCCGTCGTGAGCAGCTCGCCCCAGATCCCAGACCGCATCGATCCTCCAGCGGCTGCGATCAACACATCGTCAGGATCGCAGGCATCCACGGCCTGAAGCTCCAGTGCATAGGGATTGGGGTCGGCATGGAACATATCGGCCCAAAGGGTCGTTTTGCATCGACCAACCAATAGTCCGTTTCCGGTCTGTCGCGTCAGCGGCAGTCGAGGGGATTGGTGATGCAACCCGACCTGATCCAACGCATCGCAGACCACCGCACAATAAAGTTCTTCGCGCATTTTTTCTAACGAGATCAACATCCGTAAACCTTTGGGATTCGTACTGTTTTGAGCCATCTGTCGGACAACCGCGCAGTCTATTTGCAATACAATACTCCAAAACTGCTGTCCTTCCCACCTTGTACATCCCCTGATCCAGCATGCATCGCATCGGTATTTTGGCTCTGCTGCACGAGTCGAACACGTTCATTGAGTCTCCTACCACGTTGGATCGCTTTGAGCAGGACGTGGTGGTCTTTGGGCAGGATCTCCTCGAGCGGTTCGCAGCCAGCCACCACGAAATCGGCGGCTTTATCCAAGCTCTAGGCGACTGCCAGATCGTACCGATCGGAGCCTACAGAGCCACTCCCGCCGGAACCATCCCTCGGGATACTTGGGAAACCATCGTCGAGGATCTGCTCAAGCGGACCGACCAAGCCTTGCCGCTCGATGGACTCTTGATCGCTGCCCATGGTGCTGCGGTATCCGAGCAAGCTCCCGACGCGGATGGAAATTTTTTATCGCGGGTTCGGCAGCTTGTTGGTCCAAAGATCCCCATCGTCGTTACGCTCGACCCGCATGCCAATCTCTCGCC